>NZ_AUEY01000007.1 GCF_000426225.1 Desulforegula conservatrix Mb1Pa | reverse complement strand
TTATCTCGCGTATATGCGTCTGCGGATCATGGCCTTGATAATTGCCGCGTCAGGCTGGGCAGGACTTGCAATGCCTATCTTGAGAACGTCTTTCCTGACCTGGCCGAAATGCACGATATTGCCTGCTGTCTGAAGAGCCGTATCCACGGTTTCTGTCATGACTCCGTCAATGGCTGTGATATAATCAGCGGTTATTGCGACTCCGTTCGCTGGAGCAGCCGCGCATGTGATGTTCCACTTGCCGTCAAGATGCCCGATCTTGCCAGTGCCACCGGCGCTGCCCGCCAGAACTCCGGGTGAGACCTCTTTGAATGTTTCTGCTCCGGCGATTATGATCAAAGTGCCTGGCTCCACAGGAACATTTGTAAGAGTTCCTGAAAATGGCGTGAGTGAACCGTTTCCTGTCGCGAGAGTCACATCATCAACCCTGACAAGCGGAACCAGCACGCCTGAAGCGTTTTCTGTGACAAGAAGGCCCGCCGGATAAACGCCATTGTTTGCTTTAAGCAAAGCAGAGAGGATAACAACCGGATCACCGCTCAGAACGATCTCTTCTGTCCTGCTTGATTCGAATACTTTTCCGTTAATGGTCATGTTTTAACTCCTACAAAGATGTCGCCCCGCTGGGGCTTTTTTCGGTTGAATTCATTTTTTACACCTTGCTCATCAGGTCATCAGGCAAAGCCTCTTCTCTCTTTCCATCACCCGGATTTGAAAATTCGTTAAGCAGCCCGTTTTCAGGCAGAGTCCCCAGGAAGTCGAAAAAATGATCCTGGAGCGATTTTTTGCCTGTGCCTTTGGATAGTTCGATTTCATCGCCTGTTTTTCCGAGCGCCAGAGCAACTGCCTCAACTGCGTCCTTGTTTGCCGGAAGGATTCTGCCCTTTGAAATCAGCTCCTCAATTTTTGTTTCAACCGCTGTTTTTGAGGCTTCATCCTTGATGGCTGAAAGCTCTGTCTCTGCCGCTTTCTTTCCGTCTTCGGCTGCGTTGGCTCTGTCTTCTGCGTCTTTTCTTGCCTTTTCCTCTTCTTCCAGTTTTTTTTTGAGTTCTTCGACTGTTGGCATGTTGGTCTCCTCTTTTGATGACATTTCTATTGTTAAAGACTCTCCCTCCGAAAATTTAACATCAGCCAGACCAGGCACGGCCGGAGGGACGGCTCCCAGAAGCCCGACATGGCGCACAGTCTTTTTGTCTGCGGCAAGAGAGATGCTGACTTTCTTGTAATGGCCATTGTTTACGAGGGTCTTGACCACCTCCGGAACGTCTTTGAATCTGGCCCTCAGAATATCGCCCTTGCGTTTAAACTCTTCTGCCCAGCCAAAAGCCGGATCAGAATCCTCAGGATGACCGAACACAAGCGGGGCCGGAGCCTTGGCAGCATCATAGCCAGCCGCTATGGCGTCCAGATCAGCCTCTGTGAATGAAACAGGCTTCCCTGATTTGGCTGTGAATGTTCCTGTTTTTAAAACTTCGATCCAGTTAGGCATTGATTTTCCTCCGCTGAGGCATTAAAATATTGTCATGAATAACCGCTTTAGACCGTGACAACTGGAAAGCCGTTCTGGCCAGTTGGACTTCCGGAGCAATCCGGCAGCCCCATGCGGGAGGTGAGCGCCCCGCCACGGTTTCCATTAATTGTCTCGGCATGAGGACTCGAAAATCGGCCTGGCGAGTCGGGATCCATCCTTGAAGGATGCTCCAATGGAGGGAATGGTCGTCCTCCCGTGCTGAGACATCTCATAGAGTTACCTTCTTGTAGCGTGGATGGTTTTCAATATTATGGCTTTCAACCAAACCAGCCGTAGTAACGTGATTTGCAACTCCTTTGCCGACCTTCCTGTCTGTCCTGATAATCACTTTCACCAGTTCATCTCCTGATCGTACCCAGGTCATGATTACCGCCGGATCTTCCTGATCCAGATACCATTCAGCGGTTGCGAACCTGTCCGCAAGCTCGGCCACTTCATCCGGTGTAATGGCTTTGCCTCTTGCCTTTTTTGTTTCCCTGACAAGATGGGTGACTGCATGATCATCGATCACAACCAGAGCCAGCTGTGGCTGCTTTTCCATGCTGCTGCATACTTTGATTGGCAGATTGGCCATGGGATAAACTTCGCCTTTCGGCTGCATGGATTCGATGACTCCTGCCACCCATTCTTTGTATCCCTGCTTCATTCGTTCACCCTCTGCCCAGGCAAGGGTCTGAAGGCTTTCAAGGTCTTCCTGTTTCAAATGCTTTTTGAGGCGCTTGAAGCACGAGGACTCTGAAAAATCCATCCAGTCATCAGGGCAGGCTCTTTCCAGAAACTTTTCAAGAAACCTCTGTTTCAGGGTCGCCGGATACTTTGAAAGATCAGGCTGATAATGCGCCTTTCCCGGATGAAAATTAAATCCAGGATCAGGCACAAGCGGCCTTGCTGGCATTTTCCTTCCTGTCTTAGGATCAACCGGCTCGATAAGTCCTGGCGTGCCTGATTGAATCTCAAGGCCTTTTCGTTTGGCCTGGCCTTCACTCAGCGTCCTGACCGTGCATCTGCATCTGTAGCCGTTGGGAGGATAAAAGCTGTCCCAGAACGGATCGTCATGACGGTAGACCTGTCCATTAAGCGCAAGATGTACCGGTCTTGTCCTTCTGTCTGACACGGCGCTGTACTGCCATAAGGGCATGTCGTCCGTGACCTGTGACATCTGCTTGAAGCGTCCTACCTGAAAGGCTGTCTGGACATTGGTTCGGAAGACGTTGTCCACCCGCCATGCTGACTTGCCAGTCCATCCTTTCTGCTCCCACAGATCAGTATGCTGTTTTTTCCATGCTCCGAATGACTGACCTTCGCTGATTGCCTTGCCAAGGCTCCTGTAAAGATCCATAACCGTGTCCATGTTCGACACGCCTGAAACTGCAAAGGCATTGACCTTTTGTTCGTTCCACAGCTCTTTGAACTCAGCCGGTTTCATGGGAACCTTGGATTCCCAGAAAGCAATGGCTTCCTTGAATGGAAGAGCGCCAAGTGTCATGATTCACTTCCTGCGGTAAAACGTCCCCACAGATCAGCCGCAGCCATTGCCCTGGTAAGAACATCTTCCATTCCTTCAGCTCCCATGAGTTCAGGAAGCACCTGTTCAAGCCTTGCTTCCAGATCCTCAAAGGATTCTGCCTGGCTTATTATTTCTGATATTGCCTTTGCTATTTCGTGGGCATCAGCAGCTTCCGGAATGAGTCCGTCCAGCATTTCATCGATAGCGACCTGGTCGGGATCGGTCTGGTCAGGGTCGCCTGGTTCCTGGAACCCCGCGCCCTCATTTTTTGTCGAAAAATCGGAACCCGGTTCTTTTGAAGGCTTTTCTTCTTTTGCTGGCTTCTCTTCAACAGGAGCCCCGACTTCAATTTCATCATCTTTGTAGCCGTAGTTGCGGACATAATAGACCTTGGTGAACTTTGCCCCTGTCTTTGATACGGCCTCATCTATCTTTGCCCTTGACTCGTAATCCTCAGGATCTATGTATTTGAAAGTTGGAGACAGAGTTCCTTCAGGAGCGTTTATCTTTGTGTAAATCCAGGCCAGTTCCTGCCAGAAGGTTATGATCAGGTGCTCATCAGCCTCCCTGAAATCGCCTAGAGCCTCAAAGCTGGTTTTTGATTCAGCGAATGTGCCAGTCTTGCCGCCTTCATTGGTTATGGACTGGCCGTGCAGAACTCTTGCTATGGCCGTGTCGCACATGCGGATCAGATCTGAGTGAATGTTTCCGCCCTTGTTGTCCAGAGTATGAATATCGACTTCAGTATCCCCTGAAACAACAGCCACGGCATTCTGAACCATTGCGGTAAGCTGCGACACTGCGTCTTTTCTGGCCGTTTTATCTCCGTTCACCTTGCCTATTACCCATGGAATGCCGAATCTTTCGCAAAGAATTGTCCAGAACCTGATCCCGCCTTTTTTGATGGCTACTGGCCACAGGCATCTTGATAAAAGCCTGAGGCCATAAGGATTGACCGCGTCATGAAAGTGCCTTGCCATAACCAGCTTGCCGAACTGGATTGACTCATACTCGTTGTTCCGGAGCACAGGCCTGTGGAAACCATCGAACCCGAACCATTCCGCAGGTCTTGGCCTGACTTCCTTAAGCCTGAGGCTTCCGCCAGATGGCTCCCAGATGAGTTCGGCAAAGGCCGTTCCGTAATACGGAGCGTCAAGTATCTGGCTCATGATGTTGTACAGATCCACATTCTCCAGATCCTTTTCCAGCGCCTCGCAGACACGGACAGCTTCCGGAGTTGCCTCCTGGCCTTTTTTCGTTCCTGGAGTGAAGGCAAAGTCACGTTTTCTGAGTGTTCCAAGCTTTCGGTTCTGAATGCATGAAAGCACCTTGTCGTCTGATGTAAGCTCCCTTAAAACCTTGATTCCGTCTCCGGTTTTTTGAAGCACAGGATCCGGATCAGGCAGAATGCCGAGCCAGGAATAAGGATCAAAGCCGCCTAAAATGCCTGAGCCGTTAAGCTCGCTTAAAAGTGCCGATCGTTCATTGCCCTTGCCCGAAAAAGAAATAAACTCTGTGGGGCTTACCCATATGCCTTCAGTCATTATACCCCCTCAGCCAAGCAGCGGATTCAAGCGGCATGGCGCACATGACCTCAACGCCAGCGAACTTTCCTGAGTGTTTTTCAACAAGGGACAGTAGCATCTCAAGCGCATCAGGGCCGTCGTCATGATCCGCCATAGGAAACTTGATGAGCTGGTCAATTAGCGTCCTCATGTTGGGCTTGAACCTTATCCATCCGTTCTTGATCCATGGCTGGAGCCTCTGGATTCTCATGATCTTGTCTCCGGACTGCGGTATTTCCACTACGTTGAGCGTCTGCCCGCGCTCGTGCGCTATCTTCTCCAGTGTGTCCTTGAAGAACTGCTGAAATTGAACAGTCTCGACCCCTGCCATGTGGATCTTAAGGCGGTCGTGATAGGTCAGGACGTCGTCTATGATTCTGTCAGGATGACGTTTTTCTATGTCCGCCATCTCCAGGTAAAGCACCTTGTCTTTAAATCTGCCCCCCAGAATCGCGGAAGGGTCGCTTTTTCGGCTTTTCTTACCCAAAGAGGGATCAACGGCGGCATAAAGCGGAAGTCCGCTTAAAATCGATTTCAGACCATTTTCAGAACTATCGAGTAAATCTTCAGGCCAATAGGCTATCCATTCCTCCTGAAATAGGCAGTCGTCAGGATTGATTGGCTCGTTCTGCTTCTCGGAATCGAAATGAGCTGGGCCGTCGCTGACCCTCATTTTCATGAGGTAGTAGTAAGGCTCTTCCTCTGGCCACAGAACCTCGGCTCCTTCGAGCATCTCTTCCATGTGCTCTTTGAAATAGGCGTCTGCCTTGGCTTCTGCCTCTTCCTTTTCGAGCCTCGCATCAGTGAAAATGCTTATCCATTCGTCCCATAGCTTGCTCTTTGACCAGCTTATGACAGACTTGAATTTGCGGCCTTTCCAGCCAGGCTTTTTAAGAAGCTTTGAAAGCAGGCTGTCGTAATGCAGAATTGTCCCTACGACTATGTAGACTGTATAAGGCTTTCCTATCTTCATGAGTGCTCGGAAAAACCATTGTTCGAGCTTTGCCCTCTGATCCGGGGACACAACCGATTCGTCGTTTTCAAGGTCGTCACCAATCACAAGATCAGGACGTCTGGCTCCGTGCCTCAGGCCCCTCAACTTCTGCCCGGCACCCCTTGCAGCCATGCGCACGCCGTTCGCCGTGACGATATTATCTGTACGCCAGATCGAGCCTTCCCCGCATATTTCAGGAAAATCCTGTTTCAGACGTTCGTTGAATTCGAGTTCCGTTTTTATGAAAGCCAGGAAGTCAAAGGCCTGGGTTGCCGTATCTGACACAAGAACTATGAAACGCCTGTATCCGAAGGCTGTGCACCACAACGGAAGTATTAACGTTCCTGTTGTGGATTTTGCGTTTCCTCGCGGAGCCGCATCAGCTTCCTTATCTCCTTCTCCTGTTTCATGGGCAGTAAGGATCATCTTAGCGAAGCGCTCATACATGTATTTATGAAGCTTCGAATTGGGTTTTTGTAGGTAGTGCGGGAAGTAGGTCTTGCCAAAGAATTCAAGATCAGAGGCGGCTCTTTTCCTTCTTTCCTCACGGGCTTTCTTTCCGTCAGGAAGAGGCGTTGCCTCCTTCAGGATAAGCTCCCTCAGGGCCTCTATCTCTTTGTTGAATTGTTTGATCTTAACCGACATGCTTCATCCTAATAAAGTTGGTAAAATCATCAAAATTGGCCGCAACAATGGCGGCGGCGTCAGGATCCGAACCTCTAAGAAACTCGATAAGCTCACGAAAGAATCTTGCGAACTCATCTACCTTGAAGGCGGCCGTTTCCTTGCGGACATCCAGGATGGTCTTTAAAACCGAGTTGTAACCATACACAGCCTGGTTATCCACCTGACCGAGAGGCAGATTCTCAAAGTAGAGCTCATACTGCTCGCGTCTCTTGAGCAGGGAATCCATGATTGATGCGTCAGATGTTGAAGCATTCCTGTCTTTCTCTGAGGCTTCGGCCCTTGCCGCCCGATCTTCCCACCCGAATTCATCACGCCATTTTGCGAGTGACTGCCGGGTTATCTCGTATCCGTGATCCTTTTCCAGAGCCTTGACAGTGTTGACTATGCTCTGACCATTTTCTCGCCAGATCCTGTATGCCAGCTCTTTTCTGTGTGCCGGAGCGTCCATTAGAACTCCTGACCCACACCGCAAACTTTGATGCGTTCATCCAGTACATCCAGGCCTTTTGCCAAAAGACGAACAAGCACAATCCCGCCCTGACGTTTGTCTATTTTCACAAGTTCCTTGTCCTCAAGGTACGCCAGATATGAATTCAACTCTTCCTCGCTTAAAGGGTATCCGAAGTTTGCCATATGTCTTCTCAGCACTATCGTGTCGAGAGGAGTCGGGTATCCCGGCTCCAGGGCCTTAAGAATCAACTGTCTTATCCGGTCGTGTTTAACTGCCTCTGGTTTCGTCATCCTGGTTCCATCCTGCTAATCCGTTGGCCCGCTATTTCGTTGGCCCGCTAATTCGTTGGTCAGTTCACGCATTTCCCTTGCAAGCACCTGAAGTCCGAGAAGAATTTCCCGATGTTCGCTATTGTCCCTTGTTATGTATTCATGAACGGCATTTTTGATATCTGACATGGATGCTGCCTGGGCCGTCATTGCATCAGCCTGGCGCTGTTGTGCGGCAATGAATTCAGCCATGCATTTCATGGCGGATCCGCCGAACCTCCAGGCAAGCACAGCCAGGCAGACCACGAGCAGGATAACGATAAAGATCGTGCCGCCCATGTCCATGGCCGTTCTTACTACTTCAAGCTCGGCTGGAGACAGACCGGATACTCCGTTCATTTAAGCCCTGCCACTGCTGCCTCTATGGCCGCGTTGATCGCTGATGAGGCTATCGCGTGACCTTGAGTTTCAAGGTCAAACTTGATTACCTCAAAAGCTTTTTGACGGGCCGCTTCCGGGCCTTCTGTCCTGTAGATCTCCAAACATTGCGGAACTGTTATTTTAGCTGATTCCGCGAGTGCAGTGGCCGAGCTGGAGAGCATTGTCTTTATAACCGGCTTGACGTAAAACCAGCAGGCGCTGAAAAAAACGGCTATTTTGTTGCCTATGGATTTGAAATTCATGTGTCCTCCGGGAAGGAGATAATTTTTGCGTAGGACGCGTGACGTCCTTCCACGCACCATTTGATAATTTTTATGGGGATGTTGTAATCCGGGGTTCTGAGGATTGAAAAAAATAGGTCTGAAAAAGATATCTCAAAAAAAAATATTACTCAGGGGTCTAAAAAAACAAAGGGAACAGACTGGCGTCCGCTCCCTTTCAAATGTTCAGAACATTTCTGTTTGCGCCCTCGGCCCGATCCTCTGAAGCATCAGCTGTTTCAATATCATTCTGGCATGAGCCTCGGAAAGATTGTATTGTCTGGCAACAAGGCCGTAATCCCGACATTTTTCGAAGTCAGCCAGCATCTGCCTGTATCTTGTCTGCCTTGTGATGCTGTCCATCTTCGGAATGTAGATCTGTGAACCTCCGCACAATTCCACAAGCTTCAAAGCGCCATCGAGGCCGACAATTTCGGCGATCTCCCGAAACTCTCCGGGCAGATCATCCAGACTCAACTCATGCTTATTTGCTTCAGGTTCCAGGGATTCACGATCCATTTACGCCTCATGAAAACGATTAAAAGTACAATTCCCACTTATTGCTTTGTTAGATTACTTTCAGTAAATTTAGGTTCTTGGCCTATATGAATGTCATCAGAATTATTTTCAAAAAGAATGGGAAGTGTTTCTTCCCACCATTTTTTTGCTGTGTGAATAGCTCCTGGCGTTGGATCTACTCCAAACCTTTCTTTGACATCAGTCTGAACACATTTTACATAATACTGATGTAGCCTGGCAGAGATAGATATCGCTCTTTTTATTTTTACCAAACCGAAAAGAGATAGTAATTTATTCATTTTATCCTTTTGAATTTATAGAAAATATAACAAGCCTAAAAACGGACGCCAAGGGTACGTCGCTTATTGTCGTTAGATTTCAGAAATGGTCATGTCAGTTTCATCAAAATCAAGATTGTCAACACGCAACAGTTTAAAGCCGAAAGATCCATCCATTTTTGGCCATCCTTCAATTCCGCCATTGCTTGTGTCCCAGTCGAATTCCTCGATAATGCCTACCGTGTTATACCCTTTTTCTATCTGCAATAATAAGCAGGTGCGGGTTAACATCTTCAATACTGCATTCAGCACGCTCCCTTCTTGGCGTACTCGATCTTCAGCTCCAATCCAGAAATCGTTAATCTCTTTCAACTTTTCTTCAGTAGCGATGTCATGGTCGATCTCAACGCGAACCTCGGCTTTCCAATCGTAATCAATTTTGTATTTTTTAATCATGTTCGTCTCCAATAAACCTACCAAAGCAAAGGCACTCTGAGTCGTGCCTCGCATGATTTTTGCCTGATTGATGCGGAACGCACCCTAACCGATATACCTATCCATCAACCCCTTATCGAGCTTCATTTTGACCTGCTCGGCTGCCTCGGCCTTTGTGATCACACCATCCTTGTTCCAGTCCAGACCCTTGTTTTGAATATACCTTTTGGGCGCAGCGGGATCATCTCTCCTGAAAAGAACATGGTCTATTGGCTTTCCGATGGCGGAAGGCCAAAGTATGGCCATGTAAACGTCTTCCAGAGTGTTCAAGCGGCCCTTATGTGGCTCGAAATATTTTTTGACATAGTCCAGCTGCTTTTCAGCGGTCATAGCCCCTAAGGCCTCTACAGTCGTTTTAAGAGCTATCGCTGTCTTTGACATAAACTGAATCAACCCTACAGCTCCGCTTCCTGCCGCGTTTTTGATTGAAGGCGAGAATGTTTCAGCCGATTCGAATGCTATACAGGCCATGAGCCAGTCGGGATTAGTGACGAGCATCAGGGCGATTTCAAGAATCCTTATCTTAAACTGAACGCTGACCTTCTTGCACCAGGCTGTGGGTCTTTTGATGTCTATGGTCATTATACGCCTTCCTTTTCTTGGTATCTTGTCCGCTGTTCTTCGATTACGTTATTAAACCACTTCATTCCGGCCTCGAACAGTTCTTCTATTGTTTCTCCATAGATCCACTGAGTTCTATAACGTCCCCAGGAGTATTCCGCATGTTCACCTGAATCAGATGTATAAAATATCCTGACAGGCGTTGCGAATTCTGCCACAAAGCCCTGTTTTTCCTCTGATAAATAATCAAATACCATTTCCTTGTCTTGAGATTGCCATTCATCAGCAAACCAATCAGGAATCTCACCAAAGATAGATTTGAATTCTTCAAGCCCTTCATCAAAATCTTGAATCATTGTTTCAACAAATTCTTCAAAGCAATCAGAGGCCTTAAAATCCATATAAACCGATGGTATAAAAAACATTTTTTTAATTCTTAACGATATTTCAGGGAACATACGAGCAGCTGTTTTTGTATCCATAATGCCTCCCGTTATTCGATTGTTTTCAAGCGTTTCAATCGTTGTCGTGTATTTTTCTCATCACGTTTTAAAGCTTTCAATTCGGCTTCCAGTTTCTCGATTTCTTTTCTTAGTGCGTCCCTCGTAGACATAAGATTTCTGTCTCTACAGGCCCATTCATAAAGATAATCGAACGGATCAATTATCTGACCGCAGATGCGGCATTCAAGTTGCCTTGACTGCTCGCACACAAAAACGTGAGGGTGCTGGCAAAATCTCTCTCTGCGCTTGGGCTCCAATGGCAATTGGGGCTTGTCTATTGACCGAAAATCACTGAATTGAATAACGTCCATTATCATTTATCCCAATACCCAAGCCTCACAAGCGCAGGCACTTTGAAATCCTTGTACTCGGCTGGCAGATGCTCTGATATGAACTCACACATGGCAGTATCCACAAAATCCATCAGCCACCAGTCCTTGCCGTGTTCCTTCTTCATGCCGTTGCTGATCAGCTTCTTGAGGCCTTCTATGGCTCTGTAAACGTCTTCACAGGTCTTGACCGTCTCAATACCGAGAAACTTCTTCATCCACTTTTCGCACCCATTTTCGACCCTCCATTTGACAAGACCGGCCAGAGCGTTGAACTTTTCAAGCTCCGCAGGGCTTGCCAACACAACCACGTTCTGACCAGGCTTTCTTGGCATTTTTATTTTGCCTGCTGGCCTTTTTAGATATCTGCGCTTGTCGGTCTTGATCACGAATCCCTTTTTGACAAATTCATCAAGGAGTTCGTCTGCCTCGCTGAAAGTAAGCTCAGTGGATGATTTCTTTTGATAACGATTCTGAAGCATTGATCTGTAGTCAGTCTCATCAATGCCGATCTGATTTCTTGCAAGCGCAATCAGCTGTCTTTGTTTTGTGCTTGATGCCTTGATTTCCGCAGGTTTCATGAGTTCCTCCATTGATTGTCGGGTTACGAGCAAAGGACGCTCTAACCCGACCTACACTTTTAAAGACTACAAACCCGCCATATCCAGTGATATCGGCTCCCACCTGTCATCATCACCGACCCGCTCATACAGCCTGACATATGCTTTTGTGCCTGCGATTTGCATTGAGTCCGTTATCGCAAGCATTGCCTGCCTCCACTTTGGATGGTCAATACTGATGCTTTTCAGACCCAGTATTCTGCCTGTCGAAACCCTGCCTTCGGCATCTGTCTTGAATGCGTGCTCCACCAGAGCCTTTATTTCCACTCTTGCTCCGTCAGTCCATTCGTGGATGCATTCATCAATCAGACTTTTCGCCACCTGGAGCCTTTCATCGAAAATGATGTACTCGCTCATGGATCTTTGAACGCGGTATCTGCCGTCAAAGCTGGTCAGGAGTACGTTTCCTTTTTTGCCGCCCAGGTTAGCGCCGTATTTTTCGGCAGACAGCTCAACAAATGCCTGGATATCTCCCATCGCGCTGCCTTTGAATTCCGTCATTACTGACTGAACTATCTTGGCACGCGCCACCAGATCCATCACAAGCTCGTTTCTTGCCTTATCTATGTCTGATATTGTCTCAACCGGAACAAGATGCCCCAGGCTGTTCTGCATGTATCCTTCGGGTATTGCTTTTGAATTAATTTCCAGCATTTTTAATCTCCATTCATGTGATAGTTTTATAAACAATACTTCTTAGGCAGCAAGAATCTCACGTGCGAAATGTTCAGGTTTATTTGCATCGATCCAGGCAATTGCATGATTTTTTGAACTCCACCACAAAGCCACAAGAATACCGGAGGAGTAAGCATCTGGTGACTCGTGCCAACGGCCTTGCATAGCCTTGTTCTCCGGAGCTTTTTCTACAATGTCCATAACCGCTTCTGCTTCTTGCTGCCAAAGTCCATGATCTTGTAACTTTTTACTGACAGCTGCCCGTATGCTTTGCATAATCAATCTCCTTAATATCTACCGAGTGCCTGATAAAGCGCCGTGCCTTCTCAAAGTTCTTTTGATATCAACCAGTTTTCTTATGGAATTCGATATATGGCTCCTCCAGCTATCTTTGTCGTCAGGCTCCATAAGCGTGGATTTCAATCTATTGAATACCTCGTTCAATCCGCTGTTTATACCGGCGGTAAGGTTGTCCGGAGTGTTTTCAGATCCGTGCAACTCCATACGCATGATATCCGCCAGATCCTCACAGATCAGAAGTATATGAGTTGCTGTATCTTCAGATATAGTTCCAATCGTAGGAATAACAGTAACCTCCGCTATAAGCGCTCTTGCCAGATGAATTATCCTTTCAGTACGCATTCTCATCTGTATCCCTCCTGTGATCAGTTATATTGTCTTTTGATAACTTTCCTTGCCATCAGCCCGCGTCCATTATCCAGTGCTAACCACACCCTGGAATCATCACGCGGATCATACCCCACAGCCACATGCTCTCCTTCAAGATCCTTCATTCGTTTATCAGCGTAGATTTTCCCCATTACCCTGACTTCTCCCTTCCAGATTCTGTGTTTGATGATCCTGGCCTTCATTGAAATCCCCCTTGGCCCCCTTTGAAAGGGGGAATCGTAGGTCGGATTAGGGTGTCCTTTACCCGTAATCCGACATTTGCCGCCGCTTCATGTCGGGTTACGAGCAAAAAGCGCTCTAACCCGACCTGCATTTTATGAATTCAATATGACATCCGCAGTGACCAAGGGTTCTCCTGTCTCAGCCGCGAGATTCATTGCCCTGATCACAAGATTGTTCACGCTTAAAGGGTTGCTGTTATTGACAAGTTTTCCGTCTCTGCGCCTCATCAGCCTCTGGTGAATGGCGTCAAAAGCATCAGGGGCAATGATGTCGACTGATTTTTTGCCCACACGGCTTAATTTGTGATTCAGGTAATCAGGGAGTTCCTTGCCAAGACCGTCAATTCTACACACTGTAATGCGCCTGATAACCTCCCTGATTTCTGCGTTCTCCACCTCATTCAGCATATTTCCCAGCTCTGGCTGGCCTATCAGGATTATGCCGATGAGCTTCTGGAATCCATCTTCAAGCTCGTATATCTGCTTCAGAGATTTAAGTGCCTTCTTGTCCAGCATCTGGGCTTCCTCGATCATCAGCACCTGACGCATTCCGCCATTTGCCCTTGCCTTGAGAAGCCTCAGAGCCTGACGTGTTTTCCATTCCAGAGATCGCTTCGGCTGCTCATCCGATATGTCCATAATTATGGCGTCTATCAGGCTGGCTGGAGTGATGCGGGATTTGTCCACGATCATCGGAAATACGATGCTTATTCCTTCTTCCCTCAGATCTCCCGCAGCAGCCTTTCTCATGCAGCTTTTACCGCTTCCGACTCCACCTATCATCGCGCAAAAACCGGCATATCTGGCCGCGTCCTTCATCATGTCCAGCAGAAACCTGTGTTCCGACGACAGGTAGATATCCCGCTTTTCATTGACGTCATTCACAAACGGATTGCGTAAAATCTGGAAATGCTTCATTGCCTGGCGTGTCAGCATATCCGTGTCCTCCCTTGGCTCTATGACTTCAGGATCAGCTGATCTCAGCCCCTGAGCCGGTTTTGTTAGTTTGAAACCTCTTGGTTTTCTGTGTCTGAATTTGCTCCGGAGTGCTTCTTCATCGGCACTGAAAACGTCTTCAATTTTAAACCCTTTATCCTTTAGCCATTCCGACATGGCCGGATTCGATTCTATTATTTCGGTAACGCCGCTTCTGATCTTGCCTGCGCTGGGTTCGGACGGCCACTCGCCAGCCCTGAGCAGATTACCCATAACCCTCCTGCCCACACCCACACGCCTGGCCAGTTCCTTCTGGATTACGCCTGCCTCACTGATTAGCCGCTTTAGCACTATCATCCACACCTCCCATAATCTCTCCGTCAGGGGTCAATAATCCTGCCTCATAAGCCTCCAGAACCCTTTCAAGTTCTGAGCTTTTGATCGTGTTTCCGTATCTGGCCCTGAGCCCGGCATTAAGATTCTTTGATATCTGCCCAAGTCCCTTAAGCCTTACAAACAGCTGCATAATAGGCTCTTCACGGTCTTCGACATTTGATTTATCAAGAATAATGGGAGTGCCTGTGCGGGGCATGTTTATTCTGTCAACCGACTCTGCCAGTCTGCCCAGAGTCCCCGATCCGGCAAAAGGAACGGCTCCTTTTTTGTGATCTTCACCAAATGCCAGATTTTCTATGATCTTCTTTTCTTTCTGCGTTATGGATTCAGGAACAGCCTTGAATGATTCGCCAATGACAGCCGCATCTTCAAAAAAGCCCGCGTCATCTCTTTTAATCGGGCTGAAACGATATTCTATCCCTTCATGAGAGATCGTCAGATCAGGCCATTCCATAGGCTTTATGATCGCCTTGACATGGCTCCTACCCGGAATGATTCCAGGAATATCCTTGATTCTGTACCAGTTGTTTTTCAGGCGTATCGTGTAGTTGCCGTTTACCTTGCAGTCTCTCTCTGGCTCACGGAAACACATCTGAACAATATCCATATCCGGCAGTTCCCTGAGCTGTTCTTTTTTAATTTTCAACCAGCAGTCAGTGCGGAACATTTTATGTCTTGTGTGGCGTTTCTTCGAGTTTACCCACACACAGAAATCAAGAGCCCACTCATTCAGGGTGTTCAGGTCATCGGCAGGGCTGAAAGCCAGTCTTGATTCGAACAGAGTCTCAATAATCTGATGTGCCCTCTCCACTGATCCCTGTCGCCTTGCCGAGTAGGGTTTTCCATCAGGAAATGTTACGCCCAACCTTTCCAGAAAGCCCTGAACCGATTTACTGACGTTAGCGGAGCCTTTATCCGCAAGGCATACAAATGAAACACCACGGAATGGCAGTCTCTGGTCTTTTTTCGGGGCCCACGCCGAACATAGAAAGTCAAACACCACTGCTGCGGATTCTCCGGCTTCAAGGTAATATTTCACCCAGATCGCATGGGAATAATGATCTACAAGAACGTATCTGGTGAGCCTGGTCTTGACTTTCAGGAAATTTTCCGGCTTGTTCTTGTAGAATTGCCGCTCATCCATGATCTCAAGCTTCTTTCCGCCCCTCAGGTAATACTGAATGCACACAGATGAATCCCACAGATGCACATGATTCGGATGGAGAGATCTCATGTCACAATGAGGATCAGGCGCATCAAGGGCGGCAGCGTTCAGCCCTCTTTCCCTGAGCAAGGCATTAAGCCTTGATACGGATATCGTCCCTGGCTCGATTATTCCGAGCATTTCCGCATCCAGGAGGGCCTGTTCAACCGGCATGATAACTCCTTTTTTCTGGCGTTTCCCCGTTTCCATGCGACCTGCTATCCATCTCAAAAAATCATCTGTGACCACGCTTTTACCTGCATCCGATCTTTTTTTTCTGCCCGGATCATACCCGTTCTTCTTGGCTATGACATGAAGCTGCTGTATAGACAGGCCGGTCAGTTTAGAGTAATCCGTCATTACCGCCTGTTTCGTGCCATATGGAGCCGATTTCAGGCGATCTACCATTTCATGCTCCCACATTTTTCACCTCAGACTCATTTCCCAGGAGGGTTCCAGACCTGTTCAGGATCTTCGGAATCGACTTCTTCAAGCACTCCGTATTCGAATACAACGGCTTCCCTCAGAGGCTTCAGCGTGTCTTTCATGTAATTCAGAAGACCGATGTAAGCGGTCTTTATTCTGTGGGTTTGCTGGTCTATGCGGAGCCTATTGGGATCAATTTCGAGCATAAAACCATCGAACTGTGTCCTCATCTTCTCAAAATCTCTAAACAGCCCCTCTTCACCAGGTTCATATCCGGCTTTTTTTGACTGGGTTTCGTATTTGGAAATGAGCTTTTCCTGCTTGCCGAGGCTTTCGTGGAGGGCCTCGATCACACGATCTTTTGATTCAAGCTCTGATTTTTTTTCTGATACGATCTTTTGTGCGCTTTCCTTCAATGCGTCTATGGCCGCTTCGATATCGTCTTTTCTGTCCGGGCTCAGAGGTATGGCCTGGCCGTCTATCACAAGCTCGTTGTCCTTAAGGGTTACGTTTGCTTCCGAAACTTCCCTGCCAAGATATCTCACCTTGTTGAGCGGCAGCCCTATCAGGCCGTACAATCTGTCCGCATAGTTGTCATAGATCGGACTGAGATCAGCCAGTATGTTATCCAGATTCCTTCTTTCCTCGCCTATGGCCTCGCAGAACTGAGCCCAGGTCATTCCGCCTTTTTTGTATTCCTTTTCCTTTTTTATTCTGTAGAGAAGACCGTATTTGATCACCTGATTGTACGCCATATCGTGCTCTATCTTCTCGAGCGTACCAATGGCCTTGGACTCGAGCCTTATGGCGTCGATGTTTCTGTGCATGTCCTCAAGCTGGGCCTTCATATCTGCCTGAGCCAAGTTGTATATTTCGTTTGCCGCTTCCGCGTCTGCCTTACCCATATATCCTCCTGCGCCTTTCCGTAGGGTGTGTGGCGTTCTTCCACGCACCGTGTTAAGCTCCTAAATGCCTCAGATCCTGATCGATACGTTCACGATCAGATTCCTTCGAAGACTTCATCCGCGCCCAGAATAGGGCTAATTTCATGCTGATTTTGTAGCGGTCACCTATACTTGTGATGTATCCGGCGTCTTCCTGGGTTGCCAAATGACAAAGAACTGTTCCAAGCGGCAGGCCTGTCATTCTGGCGACATCGGCTCCTGTTACCGGTTCCTTGCATCCTGAAAGGTATTCAAGGATATCGAGAGTTACTTTTGCCGCCTGTATGCGCCGGTACGTCTTGTTCATGCGGCCTCCTTCCTTATGTCTCCCTCTGCCTTTGTGAGAGAGAGCAACTCCACCTCAGTACCCTCTACCTTTGGGAGAGGGTAAGGGTGAGGGCAAGCCTCGTAGATCAAATGAACCCACCTCATTTTTCCCAAAGGGATAACCACTTCGTAGCTCTTCTTGGCCCAGCAGTCCGCGACCGTGCCCCTGATGATTCCGTTTTCAACCCTGGCGCACACAAGCGACATGAAATCATACCCCATCACAGATCTGCCAAACGACAGGCCAGGCCTTGAACCCTGTGGCCTTACTCCCGGATTTTTCACCAACATAACAGTCATGTAATGGATATGACCGCCTACAGCCTGCCTCATGGCTCCTTTTACCGATCGTTCAAGCCTTTCAGGCCATGCGTTTGATATTGTAAAAGTTCTCATCGCCGCCACCCCTTAAGCGATTTTTCCAGCTGTTTCAGCTCTGCTATATTCGCGTTGATCTTGCCCAAAGCCATCATTCTCACTTCTTCCTGAGTCGCTATTTGCCCTCCCATGGATTCCACAAACACGGCCGCAGGTGACAGGCTGCCTGTCACATGCTGGGCCGCATAAAGAATCACGGCAGGCATGGGATATTCGATGGGCTTTGAAAGATAATTGTACATCATGGGAACGGTCAGAGGCTTCTTGCATGTAGGCGGATCAGCGTCTGCCGCAGCATCGCTCCTGTGCAGGAGTGCATTGATGGCGTCCACAAGCTGATCGACCGACATATCAGCAGACTTATAAGCATCCTTAAGAGCCAGGATGAAACGAAACCCCAACTCCATCTCGCTTTCGGGTTCAGGTCTCTGCTTCTTATAAATGGAGTCGACCATCTCGCGGGTTGACGCTATGTGCTTTTCTGACCGTTTGGCGAATGTCATGGGCAACTGCATCTGATTTGCTGTGTTTGCTGGCTGTCTGTGTCTTCTGTTTGACATATGGCCTCCTTGAAACTTTTCCCGTTTAAGGGAAGGAGAGGGATTTCATATCTAATCCGGCTTCATTTTTTGATGAGCCGTCGTATCTAAAAAAACATTAAAACCCGATATTGCTGGTTAACCGTTGGGCTGTTAACCTGTCTCCAGGATGAAAAAATTCAAACCCGGAGGAAAATATGATCAATTCAGTCACTCTGAAATGCTCTTGTGGTAAAAGTGTTACATTCTTAAAAAGTTCTTTTGATACATGGCGAAAGGACAGATACTCATGCGGTTGCAAAAGATCAGAATATGAGTGTTACCCTGTGCAAAAGCTCATCTGGCTTACAGACCGTATAAATTATATTTTAAGATATGCTGTGTTTAGCAAGCTGTTTGAGCCGGTTCTCCTCACTACTGATTACAACCCTGTAGATCCTCGTTGGCTCTGCATAAGTGGCTTTACTTTCAGACCTATGAACACAGACAAGTTGATTCATGTTGTGTTGATCCCCCTCTCAATTCCAGAAGCTTCTGAAGCCACAATAGTGCTTGAGGATGTATCTCGGCCCTTTGAAGAGATTTCTCTCGTTTCCGTGGGCGAAGTCCGGCAAATTCCAGAGCTTGACCCAGAGTTATGGATCGCTCTGAAAACCTTGAAATACTGGAATTGGGAGTCCCTTCAGATTCGGCATATGTCCGATTTTGATGTCGCGTCGTGCAGTTTTGAAACCAACTTGGATCTAAATATCGAAATTTTATAGAAAGAAAAGGAGTTGCAGATTCGCCGCATTCCTCAATCAAAATTACATCAAGGGCGTTGCATATTCCTTGATTGTCAAAGCCGTATCTTTTCAGAGCCCTTGACAGCGAAGCCTTTGAGATATTGACGCCTTCTATCCTGAAAGGCAGCTCGATATCTTCTTGCAACGGAGTAACTTCGGGAAGGCTGCTTTCAAGCTCTTTGAAAAGGAAATCTATCTTCTTTTTTGCGTTGCCGATTTCCTCAAGGGCCTGATTAACAAGCATGATAATGCCGGGGATGGTGTCATTAACGGCCTTGATGTCATTCAGAATCTCAGCCATTTCAGCATCGCTCAGGGCTGCTTTAGTTGTTTGAGATTGATTTTTTTCTGCGTTTGCCATACGTTTCACCTTGAAAACTAAAGTTTTTTAGTGCTTTGCCGGTTCAAAAAGGTTGATGAGATCTCTTTCCCCTGGCGGGGGGATTGAGATCTCAGGCCGCAGCACGGTATGCCCCATTCCGGGAGGATTGAGACTTACGCGAATTTGGCGGAAACATATCCTCTCTGTATTTGCCGCAGGCCATTGCTATGGCTTCCTCGACTTTTCTTGATCGGGCATGGCCTGAAACGACGAGGGAAACGGCTGTTTCCGAAACATCACAGAGGAATGCTATTCGTTTGGATTTCACCTGATTCAGCACCATGAGCGACTTTCGCTGTGCTGGGGTCATCGGGCTGTTGGGGTTGTCTGTGTAATGCATTTTGGTCTCCTTATTTATTGTTGTCGTTGTAGTTGTAGGTCGGATTAGAGCGTCCTTTGCTCGTAATCCGGCGGGTTAATCTGTCTTAGGCTTTGTCGGTAGTGCCAGAGTTACCCATTTGAAAAAGATTTCGGCAATATCAGTCAGCGTGTACGCATCATGGTGCTGGGCATAAACACGGGCCGATTTCAGGCATTTAAGCCTGAGTTCCTGTTCCGGAGGAAGTCCTGACTGAGTAAGTTCTGATGATGCGGTTTCAGGTTCTGCCTTGATCTCTTTGGGGTCTTCAATGGATCTGCACTGTGAATAATAAGGACATGGGATTCTGAAGTCTTCTGAAGCCTCTTGTTCAGGTTTCTTTTCAGGGGCAAGGCAGAAGGTTTGCAGAAAATCAACCAGGGCGTCCATGGGGCCAGCTTCGGTTGTCTCTGATCCTTCGAAATCCATGGGGATGGCTATGGTCAGCACTCCGTTTTTAGGGTCTGTGATAATGACGGCTTTTTTGATTTCCGATTTTGCGGCTGATTTAGTTTCTGGCATTGTGATTTCCTTTGGTTTTTGGGGTTTTTGTAAAATTGGAAAAATTTTCCAATTCCTGTTTTTCCTGCTTGTAATAATTTCAGGCACTTATGTTTTAAGGCGTTTGGAAAAATTGGAAGACTTTTCCAATTTTGCCGAGCCTTCCGATTCCGGAAAGAGGGCAAACCGCTTTATAGGCTTGTCATCAGGTTTGGAATATTTGGACTTGTAGGGCTGAATAGAGTTTATCAGATCAAGCGTACTATTAAGGAAGAAGCGGCCCGAGGCCATGTCAGCAACCAGCTTTGCCACGGCTATCTTGTACTGAATGGCTTTAGGCTGGCGGGATTCGAACACGATGAGCTGGAGGCCGATTGGGTCGTAGACTCTGGTTTCGATTTCACGATCATACACCCCAGTTTGGGGTGTATGATCATGACCTTCAGTATCCCTCAATTTGGGGGGAACTGATTTCCAGGATGCCTGAACTACCGTCAATTTGACGGTAGTTGACCACTCTGGGTTATCTATATGAGGATTTCGTCTTATAATCTTATCGATAGCCTCTTGTGGTCTGTCATATCCCAACCATTCACCGATGGCCTTGCGGGTGAAATATGGGACGTTGTTTATATAGACAGACTCCTTCAGAGAAACGTCTAAATAGGTAAAAGGAGTGAATTTCATTATTATGCCTCTTGATTTTGTAGTTGGCTTAAAAATGTTTCTTTTTCAACTTAAATAATAAACTTAAGTTAAAACGTCAAATAAAAATCAACTTTGGTATGTAAAAAAATGAACAAACTTATTGGAAAACGACTCTCTGAAGTTAGAAAGGCAATTGGACTAACCCAAGAAAACTTTGGAAAACCAATAGGTTTGACACGCATAAACGTAACCAACCTGGAAAGCGGCAAGGTACAAATTTCTACTTTGCATGCATTGGCAATAGAGTATGTTTACAAAATTAATTCTGAATGGTTGTTAACTGGAAATGGCGAGAGTCTTTTATCTGACAACGAGAGTTGTGATTCTACAGATAGCTCGAGAGAACAAACCAAACTGCCAGCCGTATTATTTGAAGATATTCAGGGATATGAAAATGAAATTGATACAATTGTCGGAGAGGGTTCATTCTCTGAACGGTTGAGAACCCTTATAAAAGAAAGGCTGAATATCAGCCAGACTGAGTTTTGTGAAAAACTTGGGCTGACACCCGGTTATCTATCCATGATAATAAAGGGCAAACGAGGCCCATCCGCAGACCTGATATCAGGTGTTTACCTGCATTACAGAGATCATTTTCACTGGCTGATTACTGGAGAATATGAGCATGAAATTCATACAGACCACGAAGTACCATATTTCGATCCAGTAATTAATGAGCACATAGAAATTGTTAAAAAATTTAAGCACAAAGAGCACGCAAAAAAGAT
Source organism: Desulforegula conservatrix Mb1Pa (assembly GCF_000426225.1). Taxonomy (NCBI): domain Bacteria; kingdom Pseudomonadati; phylum Thermodesulfobacteriota; class Desulfobacteria; order Desulfobacterales; family Desulforegulaceae; genus Desulforegula; species Desulforegula conservatrix. The sequence goes on along the minus strand of NZ_AUEY01000007.1, from coordinate 75,416 downwards.
AAACGAGAGCTTGTTAAAAATAGATAGCATAGAAACTCTGGAAAGAATCGATGTTCTTGTAAAAGGCATGGCTCTTGGCATGAGATGCGAGGTTACTTTCGTCGAAAATAGTACCTCTTCAAACCAAAACCATTTTTCGGAGGGAAACCTCAAGAACGGGACGGAAGAGTAAACCAGCCTCAGAAGGTCTACGAGATCATCAAATTCAAGATCGATGAACAAGGGATTATAAGAGATAGCGAAAACGCCAGATCAAAGAATCCAGAAAAATTGATAGGCAGGAACGTTGCAGATTTTATAACCTGTCCAAAGATCACAAATGACTTCAGGGTAAAAGTTAAAGAGGCTCTTTATAATAACTTGATTGCTGTCCACTTCGAGGTCGTGATCAAATATGATGGCAAACGGGAAAAACGAAAATGCTGTATCAAAAAATCCACAGAAGAACCATCCACCGCACTGGTCAATTTCTATTCCTGTGAAGATCTGAACTGACGAAAGGATTTTGATTATGATTTATTTGGCATGCATTTTATTTTTTTTAGCACTAATTGCCTTGGTTATCGGGATTATTTATCCAAAAGCGATACGACAAATATCAAGATTGCGAGTCTTAAAAATATACGGTTTAGCCACATTTATTCTTTTTGTTATGATCGGAGTACTTGCTCCAAAGCAAAATAATAGTCCTGCCCAAAAACCAGCTGAAGAAAAAACGGAGGCCGTTGATTTACCCTCTGAAAAACTTCAAATTAAAGTTACTCAAGAAACTGCTGACTCAATACAAAAACCTATGCCTGACAATAAAAGTATTGCTTATTCACTAAAAGAAAAGACCAATTACAAAATTGTCAAAGACGAAGCCTTTGGAAACATAAAAAGAACCGTCGATGTCGTATTGCCGGAACGGATTGATGAGCAGATGCTAACAAGTATAGCCAAGGAGATTCACGATAAAAGAGCCAACGATTTTGAAAGGACTTTCATTTGCTACTCAATAGCCGGTGAAAAAGCGCTCTCTGCTTGGGCTACAACTCATTTTAACCCTGATTTGAAAGTCGAAATTATAGGTGCAACAAAGCAAGACCACGAAAAACTTTTAACAAAAGATAAAACTGATATGCCCGAAAATTTAATCGGGTCGTGGCTTTCTCACAATGGTTCCGAACATAAAGTGGTTGCATATAAAAAAAACGGAAAGGTATTTATCCGAAATATTTATCCTGATGGATCATCATTTGAAGAACAACACAAGCTTACAACTTATAAAGGTCTGAAAAAATTTCAAACTGAAACAGACAGAAGTATAGGAGAGTATTTCTTGATTAATGCCAAAGGAGAATTGGAGTTCTGGAGCAAAAACGGTAACTTCTATACTGCAAAACCGATTTGACAAACATTAATAATAACATCAAGGGGTTTTCTTAGAAAAACTAATAATGAAACGCAACGCCAAGGATATAAAATTACATCTGTCTTTTGATCCAGGGAATAAGTCTGTTTGCTCTTTTTGCGGCAGGGCTTACGATGAAGTAACAATGGCAGCTGGCCCCGCTTTTTATGATGACGCATCTATCTGCTTTGAATGCATAGAAGAAATTCTTTCCAATGGAGCTGAAAGAATTATAACGCCTTCTGGCAGTCGCTTCATTGACCTTCAACGAGCCAATTACCTTAGATCTATAATAGATAATCTTTCCTATTTTATTTCAACTAATCCGGCGTTATTGCCTCATATAGCAGGGTTTTTGGTTGGCTTGACCGCTAAGGCAAAAAACACTGATATAAAAAAGAAAACCGATGATCCGAATTGATAATCTACTGACTTGACATATGATATCTTTTTCAACTATTCAAAAATCAGCTTGAAATGCCTGACGCCTTCGAATGTATTAGTTTTTCAAAGCCCGCCACCACTTTAGTTGATTGAAGGACTAGAAAATGAAAAAATCAAAGGATGGATATCATGATATTTATTGTGAATGCGGAATACATATAAGATTATTTAATAATGCTGATGTGAATGATAAACATACCGTCAAGTGCCCTTAATGTGGAGTAGATCACTATTGTGACAAAATCGTACTTGTTCCTGACGCTGAATAGGGGCATCTCTCGTCAAATTTCAATTATCAAGACGCAAACCAATAAAGCTTCATATTGAAAAAAAATCCTTTTCAGTGCTAAAATTTTTCGAAGTTTAAAAAATCCCCCTTTTTGATGTTTTCAATCAAAGGAGGACTTTTTAGTCAGGGCTTACTCCATATTCGTTTAATATAATTTCAGGAGGTTTGATGAAGCTCAGCAGTGCTATCCGCAGAATGGCTAACAGTTATAATGTGACATACGAAATAGATGTATATCATGACGGTCTACTTAAGCATAAAACCATAAGAGGCACGGACTATAATGTTGTCCAGCGCAAAGCCCAAATGCAGCAGGAAGCCTGGAATTTGACTTGGGAGGAAAAAAAGCAGAGAGAAAAGGAAAAGCTAAAAAAAGACGAAGTTAGAAAAAAAACAACCCAAGATAAGGAGGCAAAGGCCGCCTACAAGGATGCTCGCATCGCTGAAGCGGAAGAAAGAACATCTGAGGCCAAGGCGAAACTTCTGGGTATCGAATCGATTCTGAGTCATACTTTGACTATAAATGACGCTATAAACTGGGATCAACTGAAAGATCGTTCAGAATTCTTAAATCCCAAGCCGATAAGACAGAAGCTTGAGTCTCCAATTTTTGAACTTTTGCCTCCTGAGCCAATGCAGGACGATCCGGCCCTAAAGCCCAAACTCGGTATTTTGAAAACTATTTTTACTTCTGGCAAAAAACTCGGACAAATGAAGGAGGACGCTTATGCCCAAGCATTCAGGTCGTGGCTTGAAGAAAAAGACAGAGTTGAGCGATTAAATGAAGTCAAAGCTGAGGAGTTCGCTATAAAAGACAGGCAGGCACAAAAAAAATATGATCTTGCATCTGAAAAATATGCCACTGAAAAACGCCAGTTTTATGACGCCCGCGATCAAACCAATGCTGCGATTGAAGCTCAGAAAGACGCCTATTTTCGATGTGAATCAGGGGCAATATCGGATTACTGCGAAATGGTTCTTTCAAATTCCGAATACCCGGAGTCTTTCCCGAAAGACTGGTTTCTTGATTATATAAATGATTCAAGGATGCTTGTGGTTGATTATACTTTACCTGCAAAAAATGATCTGCCCACACTAAAGGAAGTAAAATACCAGCAAAGCAAGGACGAAATGAAAGAAGTGCATATTTCGGCCAAAGAGCTGGATGCAACTTATGAGAATGTTCTTTATAAAATAGCCTTAAGAACCGTACACGAACTTTTTGAAGCAGATATTGTAAATGCTGTCGATGCCATAGTTTTTAACGGCTTTTCTAAACACATAGATCAGTCCACTGGCAAAGCGGTTAATCCCTGCATCATGTCCGTCCAAAGCAAAAAAGAAGATTTTATGGCTATCAATCTCGCAAATATCGACCCAAAAGCCTGTTTTAAATCTCTGAAAGGTGTCGGCAGCGCAAAGCTATCAACCCTTACCCCTATTGCACCTATAATAATGTTTGATCGCTCTGATAAAAGATTTGTTGATTCATACTCTGTTGCGGCCGCCCTTGATGACTCAGTCAATCTTGCCGAAATGGGTTGGGAAGACTTCGAGCATCTTATCAGGGAAGTTTTTGAAAGTGAATTCAGCTCCTCCGGAGGAGAAGTGAAAGTAACGAGAGCAAGTCGTGATGGTGGTGTCGATGCCGTTGCTTTTGATCCGGATCCTATAAGAGGTGGCAAAATAGTTATCCAGGCAAAAAGATATAATAATACTGTCGGAGTTTCAGCTGTTCGTGATCTTTTCGGAACTGTTATGAATGAAGGAGCCAATAAGGGAATTCTTGTAACAACATCAACTTTTGGCCCCGATGCTTATGAATTTGCCAATGGCAAGCCCATTACACTTCTTAGCGGGGCGAACCTGTTACATATGCTTGAAAAACATGGACATAGGGCAAGGATAGAATTAAATAAGGTCAGAGAGTGAAAAACAATCGGGCAGCTCAATCAAAATGACACACAAAGAGCTGCCCCCCAAGATAATTTTTTTGTTTTCAAAGTTCGTTTGAAAACGGCCCAAATGTTACCAGATGTAAATCGAATGTAAAGCAGATTGGAATCCACTTATCACAATTTCAGTGGGTTAGTTATCACACCCCCTAACAATTTCTGGATTTTGGAGAACTTTTTGTAAAAGTTCCTTAAGTCCTCTCAAAAACTTTAAGTTTTTATTATTATCAGACGCAAATGCCCTAAAGTTGTGCATTCACTGTCTCATTACCTGAAAGTTTTTGCAGAGCTTTTATCAAAAAAGCGACCCGCCGGAGGCCGCTTTTTTGATAAAAGTATTAGTTAGTTATTGGAATGATAAAACATTCCACACTTAACTGGAACACAGCCTTTATAAAAGCCATGCATATTATTTGTCATTTGATGCAAGGGGATGATTGCCGTCAAAAATCCTTGTTTTAGGGTATTTAAGATATGGTATGACAGGTGAGTTTTTACATCCGCCTGTGCCGTCATAGGTTAGTGCCACCACAGGTATCCCTGTTTTCTTCTGGATTCTGTCAGACATGGCTTCGGTTACAAGGGAAGGGCAGCAAAGTGCCGGGCTTGCCTGGACCAGAAGTGAAAGGTCAGGGTTATGCTTCACAAGGTAATGGATTTTCAGAATATTATCCATGGATTCACCTGTGTTTTCAATCAGGATTCCATACTCTCCAAGAATCTGTTTCGGGTCATCATTATATTCAGGCATCATTTCATTAAGTACGGGTTCAAAACATTTATAATAATTCCTTTCAAGCCGCTTTAGGGTTACAAGCATGGATTTAGCAGTAACTATGCTGAAATAGTGACCTTCAACAAACCATTTTCTGAAATAGGTTCCTGAAATCATTCTTGCATATTCACTGTAAGGAGTAGGTATCACTTCTCCACCGTTTTCTTCAATAAACCTAACAAGATCCTGGTTCATTACATCGTTGTCTCTGGTGTACATGTCACCGAAAATGGCGACTTTAGATCTTTTTACGCTTCTGTCAGTCTTTATGCTGTCAAGCATCGCAACTACTTCAATTATCGCCCTTTCCCTCGTAACTTCACCAAGAAAGGCTTTCTCAAGCTTTTCAGTGCATATCCCCATTATTCGGTCTGTTTCACCTTTCATGGATTCATAGGGTCTTATTCTGCATGCGGATTTTCTTAAAAGTCCGCCGAGAAGATAGGCGAAATATGTACCTATGCATGCCCTGAGACTTATATCTGCCATGGATAACTCACCAACAAACACTCCTGCCTTTTCGATACCGCCTCCCATTGTGTTAAGGACTGATTTAATGTGATGGGGGTAAAGCTTGATGTTGCAGCTTATTGTCGAATGACTCAGCCAGAGAACGGCATTTTCCGGTTTTATCCTGTTTTCAGTTATATACGATCTGAATCCTTCTGCGATTGCAGTAAGAGGGATGCACTGACCAGTGTTGTATTTGAGGCCTTCTTTGATGGTTGATTCGGATTCAGTCATCACCCTCGCATCTATTCCTTCACGTTTTAGAGTGGCAGCAAGAAGCCTGCAGAATATTGAATCCCAGTTTGGAATTATTACAGTCTTTCCCTCTATTGAATTGGAGAGTTCTGGATTTATGCCCTTCATATCAGGATTTTTCAGGCATTGCTTTGACATCTTTGGGCCCACAATTTTTCTGTCTGAAGATGACCTGTGATGATTTCTGAACGCCCTTATTGCCGCCTCAATTCTTGTTTCATAACCCACGCTTGAATCATGCTCGTCAAGCTCAAGAATCAGATACGGTTTGTCGTATCTGTCCATGATTTTTTTGAAATAATCCACTGTAAAAGAATCAGGAGTACATTTGAAAGATGTCATCAGAACAGGATAAAGATCCTCAGTTGCGGCAATCTGCTTTGCATATGCAAGTATCCTTGATGCAAATTCCCAGTGTATTTCATTAAGAAGCGGTGAAATGTCGGAGGATGATTTTTCGTTATGGTCGATAATGGCGGCAGGCAGCATATCCTGATAAAATGCATCAACGTCGAGTGACGCAAATATATCGGGTATTCCGCTGTTCATGCTGTCTGCAAGAACGGTATAAGGCCTTCCAAGGAGTATCACCTTGATGCTTTCTGTTTTCCGGTTCTTGATATCCGCAAATGAACTTTCAAGTGTTTTTGCTGTTTCGGTTTTTAAATCCATTGCTCTGTCAAAGGCTGATGAAATATCCATAAACCCTATGTTCAGTTCAGGTATGGATTTTAGCATCCTGTAAAGCTCAATTTTGGAGTGGAATCTGGAATATAGATATTTTATGAGCGGAGTCAGAATCTTTTTTTTATTGCCTTCTTTTTTCCTTTCGGCAATGGGATGAACCAGGGATGACGAAAACTGGGTATAATAGCAGTATTGTCTTCTTATGGCCTTGTCCTGCTGTTTTTCTTCAAGATATACAGGAAGAAAAACATAATCTGCCACATCAAGAAGGTGATCTACGTGTCCATGTAAAGCTGTGACAGGAGCGCAGAATTCTGCCCCTGTGAGAAGTTTGCCTTTTTTTACAGGTTCTTTCAGATTTAGGCTTGAGACTGTTTTTATTCCGATAAAAGAGAAAAACGCCTGCCACATATGAATGTCTTCATGCATGTGTAGCGCAGATGGGATACCAATCGTGATATTTGAAACAGCTTCAGTTTTTTTCTCATCGTATTTTTTTGCTATTTCCCTGTGAATCCTGTTTCTGGTTTTTATTAAGTCAAAGCCTTTTTTTTCTTTATTTACAAATGATTCTGTCTCGTAATCCCTTCCGCACAGGAAGCCGTAAGCAACTTTTTCTTTTCCAAAGTCGGCGACCGTAATCTTGCAGTGATTTGAGCAGAGCTGGCAAATCTCACCATTCAAGGATATCGGTTTCATGCATGCTTCAAGACCCTTGAAGATGGTTTTTGATGCTTTTTCATCCTTTAGAATAAGGGCTGCACCGAGTGCTCCTGTGAGATGGCAGTATTTTGATACTATTATGGGTTTTTTGAGATGCTGTTCAAAGGCAGCAACAAGTGCCTTGTTTTTTGCAGTAGCTCCCTGGAATAAAATAACCTGGCCTATCGAGCTTTCGGTTGCAACCTTCATAAGATAATTGTCGCGTACAGAATGAACTACTGAAGCAAGCACTGTGTCTTTGTCATGGCCCTGGGAGAGGAAATGATTGAGATCCCTTTCCATGAATACGGTACATCTGTCGCTTGCCATGGGAGCCATTTTACCAAGAGTTCTTTGGCTGAATTCAGTTATAGGGCATCCGAGCTTTTTAGCCTGCTCTTCGACAAAGCTTCCTGTACCTGCGGCGCACACATTATTCATTGTTGCGCCTGTTACCATTCCGTTTTTCACCTTGGTGAATTTTGCGTCCTGGCCGCCGATTTCAATTATGGTGTCTACATCAGACCTTATTTCACTGGCAGCCCTTGCATGGGCTGTTATCTCATCTGTGATTTGGTCTGCTCCTACTATGGCACCTATGAATTTTCTGCCAGAGCCTGTTGTGGAGCATCCGTTAACAGCAATATGCGCATCCGATTTTTTATATAGGTCATCCGCTGCTGCGAATATGTCCTGAACAGCCATCAGAGGCTGGCCTGCGGTTCTTGTGTAAAATCCTGCGTAGACCTGTCCTGATTCTTCATCGACAAGAACCGCTTTTGTGCTTGTGGAGCCGATATCTATGCCTATCAATACTGAATATTGCCTTCCTTTTTCAGGATGAATATAGACATCGACCTCAACCCCTCTTTTCTGTGATTCTGCACTGGAAATTTTGAAATATCTGCTGTCTATGGCTGAAAAATCTGGATATTCTGACAGCTTAAGTTCGAGTTTCGGATAGAGTGATTCTGTTTCTGAAAGGTTTGCATTGTTATTTAAAATGAATTCCCCGGCAGTCCTTGGAATGATTGGAAAAGTTTTATTTTCTTTCAGATGAAGAAAAGCAGCTCCGATTGCTCCGAATATATGTGCATACTCATGAACCTCAGGTTTTATACCTGTAAATTTGTTTATGTGTCCAACAACAGAGTTGTTTTTTGCAACTCCTCCGCACATCGCAAGCGGAGTTTCTGAAATACCGCATTTAAAAACAGTGTCGCAGATGTTTTTTGCAAGGCCAGTGCATAGTCCGTCACAAATTTCATTAAGTGAATATCCTTTTTGCTGGGCATGGATAAGGTCTGTTTTCGCAAACACAGCACACCTAGTTGCTATTTGCGGCGCATTCCCAGTGTTTTCGGCCGCTTTATTGCTGAGATCCGTAATTCCTGACAAATTCAGTCTGCCTGCCTGCTGGTCAAGAAAACTTCCTGTTCCTGCGGCGCAGGATGTATTTGCCCTGTAGCTTTTATAGTTTCCATTCTCATCATAGGAAATCAGCCCGAATTTTTCACCGCCAACGTGAAGAATATCCCTGCATTCTGGTTGAAAATGTTTTGCAGCAGCCATTATGGCAACCTGGGGATCGTATGATAAATTCCTGAATATGAAGGACGGCGCTGACGAAGTGGCAGCTACGCCATTGATTGTTGATAGATCTATTTTTTCGAGCATTTCAAGAAGTACGGACTTAATTTCTCCGTAGTGGAATCTGTAATCATGCTCAATAATTTCCCCATGATAATCTGTGACTGCAATGGATACAGATACTGAGCCTACGTCAATTCCGAGTATTTTTATACTTTTCATTAGCCGATTTCCCGTACGATTAGCTATATTTGATAATTTATGGATGTTCTGCATTTACTTTATACGTGCTGACTATTCTTGGTACGTATTTTATTTATTGATACATAAAACTATATTGGATACGTGTCAAATTGTGATGTACGTACTATTTTAGTAACAATGTTTTTTTTGCAGCTTTGCCAAATTTTCTGCCGGAAATGTCTCGGAGTGTCACTCTTTATCAATAAAGGGATTTATGGAGGCCAAAATCATTTTGAAAATATCGGGATAGTTAGAAAAGATTAGTTTGTGAGCCATTTCAAGGCGCCGAAGCCAGCGGCACGCCCCGTCGAAAAACAGGCAGTGAGGAGGTAGCCGCCGGTTGGAGCTTCCCAGTCAAGCATTTCTCCTGCGCAGAATACTCCTGGCATTGAACGTATCATCAGGTTTCTGTCAAGAGCGTCAAACGAGATTCCTCCTGCTGTGCTTATCGCTTCATCCAGTGGACTCGTGGCCACAAGTCTCAGTGGGAGGGATTTTATGGCCATTGCAAGCAGTTCTGGATTATTAAAATCATCTTTTGAAATTATTTCCCTTAACAGGCCCGCCTTTACTCCTTCGATGCCTGCGCGTTTTCTGAGATGATTTGATATCGAGGCCGATCCCCGTTGCCCTGATAATTTTTCGGCTATGTTTTGGATGCTTTTCCCAGGTGACAGATCAATATTAATAACAACAGAGCCTTCTTTTTCAATGATGTCCCGCAAATACGCTGAGATTGAGTAAATCAGGCCGCCTTCAATACCTTTTGAAGTTATGGTAATTTCACCCTGTTTTACTGAAACGCCATCTCTCAGTTTAAGCGTGACAGGTTTCAGGCTATGCCCCTGAAATTTATTTTTAAAAAATTCGCTCCATTTTGTTTCGAATCCACAATTTGAAGGTTTTAAAGGAGATACTGGGACGCCGCATTGTTCAAGCAGCTTGACCCATGATCCATCAGAGCCAAGATGCTTCCAGCTTCCTCCTCCAAGCGCCATCACAACGGCATCTGCTTTAACAGTCACTATTTCATTTTTTGTTTTAAAACTTAAGTTTCCATTGCAGTCCCACCCGCACCATGAATGCCGCAGATGAAATTTGACCCCCAGGCTGACAAGCCTCTTTAACCAGGTACGCAGCAAAGGCGCAGCCTTCATGTCAGACGGGAAAACGCGGCCAGATGAACCGACGAAGGTCTCAATACCAAGATCATGCACCCATGACCTCAGGTTTTCAGGGCCGAAAGAGTTTATAAAGGACTCTAGCTGCTGCCTTCTGTTTCCGTATCTTGACAAAAATTTTTCAATGGGTTCGGAATGGGTGAGGTTGAGCCCGCCTTTGCCGGCACGCAGAAATTTAAGTCCAGCAGAAGGCATGGCATCATACAAATCTACATTTACACCGCCGTTTATCAATATTTCGGCGGCCATAAGACCGGCCGGCCCACCTCCTATTACAACAGCTGATTTATTCAAATTGATGTCCGTTTTCATAAATCAGATGATATAATCCCTGTCATCGAATATGCCTGATTCTTCGATGGAGTTCACGCCCAATGACCCGTCAGGATTCGCTTCCTGAATTTCAATCTTGTTTTTTCCGGAATTTTTGGCCTTGTACATGAGTGAGTCTGCCGCTGAAATTGCAATGTTTATCGAAGTAGGAATGCCTCGTGCAAAAGATGCTACTCCGAAACTGAATGTTACGTCCCAGTTATTTCTTGCCATTGCCTCATCAAGAAAATTTTTCAGTTTTTTTACGGCCTGTTCGGAAGATCTGCCGCTTGTTCTTGGAAGCATCATCAAAAACTCATCTCCGCCCAGCCGTGCAGCTATGTCCATGTTTCTGAGTTTTGTTTTAAGGATTCTTCCTACGCATGCGAGCAGATCATCCCCTGTATGATGTCCGAGCGAGTCGTTTATTGTCTTGAAATTATCAATATCCATATAAACTATTGAAAATGGGTTGCCTGTTCTTCTGCTTCTTTCAATTTCCTTAAAGCCTTCAATATTAAACCCTCTTCTGTTCAGGAGATTTGTGAGTGAATCAAGTATGGAAAGATTTCTGTGAATGCTGATCATTTTTTTCATTCTGTGAAGAATTGAGACTATGAACAGAAACACGGTGAGTCTAAGAAGCTCGTTTACGAATGGGAGCCATTTTGCCGAATATGAAGAAATCATTTTTAAATCTGCAAAAAGCCATACAACGATACTCATGATGGCCATGAAAATGCCTGCATAAGTGCCTGAATACCATGTTGTGGCTACAATGGGAACAAGAAAGAAAAAGGATAATGCAAGCTCTTTACCTGACAGGAAATGGAAATATCCAATAGATAATGAAACTATGGAAGATAAACCGAATACAATAATTTTGCGGGTCAGTGCTTTTTTATTATCCAGCTCAATCATGCAACCTCCAATTCCAGAAATTGCCGCCGGATACTAAGCTTTAAAAAAGCCTTCAGATGAAAAAAATATTCCGGGCGCATTTTTTTTGCGCCCGGAAGCTTTATCAGCTGGCAATCCAAACAGCGTGACTCTTGGCCATTTGAGTAATCTTTCTCGCAACTCTGCCCATAAAAAATTCTTCTACAATTGAAATACCGCGGCGACCGATCACAATTGTTCCGTAGCCATTTTTTTCAGCTTCATTAAGAAGGCTTGCCGCACGGCTCTGGTATCCCATTATCATTTTAGTTTCCACATGGAAAGCCGGTATTCCTGCTTCTATGAATTTCTGTTTTGCGAGGTTGATTTCCGGTTCAAGTTTTTTCTCAACAGTCTGGAGTCTTGTGCTTTCTTCCTTAGGGAAATGAGCCTGGTCAAAATTGAACTGGAACAGGTCATATGAACCCTGGAGAAGATTCAAAGATCTTAAAACATGGCAGATATTTACTTTCTTATCAGAGTTCTTGATGAGACTCTTTAGAGAAGACACTGCCTTCTTTGCTCCGTGGGAACCATCAAAGCCTATAAGAAATTTTGTAGGTTCAGGAGCTTCTCCCACCATAATAAAAGTGGCATGATGAATTTTGGGAAGAAGTTTTGCCGTAATGCTTCCCATTGGAACGCCAATATTGCTGCTCATGCCAGTTCGTCCAAGAACTATTGCTGTATAGCCATTATAGGATTCTTTGAGAATATCCCTGGCAATACCAACCTGTCTGTCCTGTATCTTTACAGTTACGGAATCTTCGGGATATCCTGCCTCCAAAAAACACTTGCGGACTGCTTCCATTGTTCTGTCAAGAATTTCTTTCTGCTTGTCGTACCACATTTTGAGGGCTGGTTGTTGTGCCGTAATTTCAGGATCTTCGTCAAAGTCCCAGAAACTGTCCGGCGCTTTGGTCCTTACTGAAAAAAGTACGATTTTCGCGTTTTCAGGAGGGATAGCCTTACTTATATATCTCGCCGCGTTTATGGACTGTGTAGATCCGTCAAGAGCAATGAGTATTTTATTAGTGCTGTTAGCCATAATTGCCTCCTTATAAATAAGTGTGAAATATCTAAAACCTGAACTTAGATTTGGAATTATTCAATTTGTTGTTATTTATCTAAAAAGCATTTATCGTGCCAGGTCAGGTCTTTGTTGTTATTTGATTAATATTAATAAAATCAGCCTGTTGTGTTTTGGAGGAAAAATCGCGGAAATAGGTCTGTCAGTTTGCTTTACAGTTTGTATTCTGCAGATACTATGAGTAAAGAGGTTTATCATTGTTTTATAAGATGATGGACTCGCAAAAAGTCCGATTACCTTCATTCCGGCGCAGGCCGGAATCCAGAAGTGACTGAAATTACAAAGATGCCGGATCAAGTCCGGCATGACGTTTAAGCCATTTCTATACTTTTTGCGAGTCCATCAAGATTTAATCTGGGTCATGGGTGTATTTAAAATGAAGAAAATTGAATTGCTGTCTCCTGCAAAAAATACGGAGTGCGGAATTGCCGCAATTAATCATGGAGCTGATGCGGTATATATTGGAGCTTCAAGATTCGGAGCCAGAAAATCTGCGGGAAACAGCATGTCTGATATTGAAAAGCTTGTCACTTACGGAAACAGATTCAATGTTGATATATATCTGACCCTTAACACCATACTTATGGATTCCGAACTTAAAGAGGCTGAGGAAATGGTAAGGGAAGCATGGAACGCAGGGGTCAGCGCTATTATCGTTCAGGATATGGCTTATATGGAAATGAATCTGCCTCCAATAAGGCTTTTTGCAAGTACCCAGACTGATAACCGTTTGCATGAAAAAATTCTATCCCTTGAAAAATCAGGTTTTGACAGGGTTATCCTAGCCAGGGAACTTTCAATTGATGAAATCAGAAAAATCAGATCTGAAACCACTGTTGATCTTGAAGCCTTTGTTCATGGTGCTGCCTGTTACAGCTACAGCGGCAGATGCTATATGAGCCAGCATATTGGAGGCAGGAGCGCAAACCGGGGAGAGTGCGGCCAGCCATGCAGACTGAAATGGGATCTCAGGAACGGAGCAGGGGGATTTCTTCTAAAGGACAGGCACCTTCTTTCTTTAAAGGATATGGACAGGTCTGATTATCTTAAGGATATGATTGATGCGGGTATTACGTCATTTAAAATTGAAGGAAGGCTCAAGGATGAGGATTATGTAAAAAATATCACGGCTTTTTACAGAAGAAAGCTTGATAGCATATTTGAAGGAAATAAAGATATTGGAGCTTCATCATCAGGCAGAACTTTTTTCTTTTTTGAGCCTGATCCATACAGAACATTCAACAGAGGCCTTAATTCGTTTTTTAATAAAAATGGTGAAGAGTCAGTCTTTTCAATAAATACGCCTAAATCGCTTGGGAAGGAGATCGGAAAAGTATCAAAAGTAAGCAGGGATTTCATAGAAATAGACACAAAAGAAAAAATATCAAATAATGATGGTCTCTGTTTTGTGAATGACGAAGGCATTCTTACAGGATTCCAGGTCGATAAAAATGACAACGGCAGGATTTATCCATCCTTTAATATTTTTAAAACTGTTCAAAACGGAATGACTGTTTTCAGGAACAGGGATCACGGGTTTCTGAAAATACTTGCTTCACAAAAGACTTGTGAAAGACGAATCGGCCTTAACATAAAATTCTATGAAACACAGGATGGTTTTGCTCTGTCAGCGACAGACGAGAATGGGATTTATTCAAGTGTTCACATAGAATGTGAAAAGATACCTGCGGAAAAGCCCGAATCTGCAATAAGAAATATCGAAAATCAGCTTTCAAAATTTGGCGACTCCATTTTTTATAAAATGGGGCTTAAAATTGAATCCCGACCTTATTTTATCCAGCTTAAAATAATGAACGAGATGAGAAGGGCGCTTGTGGCTGAAATGGGAAAGGCAAGATGCTCGGCTGTCTGTCTTGTTCAGCCAAAAAGATCTATTATTGCTGATTCTTTTGTTTTTTTTGATGAAAAAGGCGTGCAGAAACTTGATTACTCAGCCAATGTTTCAAATCAAAAGGCAAGGGATTTCTACATAAGGCACGGAATCAAGGAAATTGAGCCGGCGTATGAAATTTCTGTTGATCAGCCCGATTCCTTTCTTATGTATTCCCGCCACTGCATTCTTAAAAATACGGGGCTGTGTCTTAAAAAAGCCAATAATGCTGACGGCTTTTATATCGAACACAAAAATTATAAATTCAGGATCATTCACGACTGCAAAAAATGCGAGATGTATATCAGGCGCATATGATTTCATTTTTTATTTCATACAGTTCCCAATATTTGACAAGGTAGCAAAAAGTCCGATTCCCGTCATCCCAGCGCAGGCCGGAATCCAGAAATGACTGAAAACACTGGATGCCCGATCAAGTCCGGCGTGACGCTGAGGCCATGCAAATCAATGTTATTTTGATTGCAACTATTCAGTTAGTTTTTTTAGGGATGGCTTTATTCTTGGAAAACCCTTTTTGTAAAAAGTGTTTTCCAGACCTTTCCCAAAAACTTTTTTATGATATTTTCAAGAAAGTTATGCACAACGGATTCAGGCAACAAATCCAAAACCTGAAGTTTTTTGCTAAGCTTTTTTTTAAAAAAGCGTCCTTTTAAAAGCTTGAATTTCATATTTAGTGAATAGTTACTTTTGATTTTAAATTGGAATAAGTCCAAAGCCGTTCAAATGGAAAATAAATTTGGGATTTATTGCAGTGAAAAGACACATTAATGCGAAGGCCCGTTAGGTCTTAATATTCTCAAAAAAGTGAGGGCTTTACTCAAAAAAGATGGCTTTTTAAAGGGGATATGATGGTTTATGATCATGCACTCGTAGTTTTCCCCAAGCAGGGCGAATCCTCTTCTGCTTCCGCTCAAACCGAGATATCTGGTGTTTCCCTTCTCAAGTTCGAACCATTTATGATGATGGCCGAATATCCATAATTTAGGAGAGAAATGCCTGGCAAGTTCATCGCCCCTGGCAAAGCCTGTCTGTCCGTAAACTTCAAGGCCAGGGCTGTTTGGCACTCCTATGCCCTGTGGACAGTCATGGGTTATTATTATATCAACTCCCTCAGAATGAATTTCAAGGCAGTCATCAATATGATGGTCTTTAATCACTGATGCTGTGGGGGTTGTCATGGCATCCATATATGCTGACCCGCCCAGGCTCAGGAATTTGTAACCCTCAATTTCAGTCACAACGGATCTGGAAAGATATGTGAAGTAAACATTGTTGTATTTTTTCATTAATGAATCAAAGGCGTCAAAGTCTTCGTGATTTCCTTCTATAAAGTAGACAGGTTTTAAAAAACTTCCATTCTTTCTTATGAAAAAATCGTAAAGCTGGGGTCTGAAAATTCCGAAATCACCTAGATGGATAACACAGGAAACAGGTATTGCCAGTTCTTCCTGTGCATATTCAATTTGTTCATTAATAAGATGATAGGCACAATGCGTATCTGATATAAAAAGAATCATTAAATGCCTTCCATCTGTCCCGTGAAGTCATAACTCAGGCGGACCTGAAAGTTTTTGGTCTGGGAGAAAATTTCCTTTAAAAGTCTCTGTTCAATAAAAGAAAGGTCATGCGGCCTTATGTAATTTCCCGGGGTATTTCCTTCTGAAATTGCTTCTGACTGGGTTCTGAGGCGTATCTGCATCAGATATGTATAAGCCTGGATCATTTCATGGTAATTCTGTTTAGACATCAGATTCCGCCTGTAAAGCTCATTGAGTCTATCCAGGGTATTTGTCTCTTCCATTTTATGCTGGAGAGCGTAAATACGGGCGTAGTCAACAATCGGAATCATTGAGCTTTTTATGTCAAACCCTTTTCCTGAGTCACCCACCGGAACTGTTACAAAATTTCCGAAAAAGCCGAGGGGCGGACTTATTAGAAGGACGTTACGAGCAAGAAGCTGGAAAAACCTTGGGGTTTTAGCCAATATTTCATGGAGATGATTTCTTAGCTGGCTCGCATATTCATACTCGCCATAGGTGCATCTGAAATCAAACATGATTTTTGTCTGAAGAAGATCTTCTGCAGTTCCTGTTGTGACCCAGGATGTAAAATACTTTTTCCACACAGAAATAGGCTGGCACCATTTCGCATTTTTGGCCATTACATCTCCGTCACAGAAATAATAACCGGCTGCGTCAAGCCATCCGCAAACCTTTTCGCCAAATGTCATGAAATAGCTCTGTACACTGTGTGCATCCTCATGCGGGACGTCTTCATACACAATGGCATTATCCTGATCTGTTTTAATGGTCTGCTCTTTACGGGCGACACTTCCGAATACAAGAAAAGCGAATTTTACAGGAGGAGGGCCGAGTTCTTCTATCGCGAATTCAATAAGCTTGTTCATCAACGTGTCTGCGACCACGGTGTTTATGTGGTTTATGTGCTGGGGTTTTGCGCCGATATTTATGAGGTTTGTGATTATGTATGGAAGGGCGCTTTTCTGGGCCACCATTTCCTGCCATGTTGTGGCGTTCTGGATTGCTTTGAGGAGAACTGCCGGAGAATATTTCTGAAGAGGTACAATGCTGTCACTGCTTAAAACCCCTTCTATCCTGCCGTCTCTGTCAGTCACAAAAACATGGGAGATTCCATTCTGTCCCATCATCATACCGGCTTCGAATATGCAGCTGTATGAAGGAACTGTGACAACAGGAGAAGACATTATTCTGCTTACAGGGACATTCAGCATATCGGAGTTCCCCACAATATTGCGCCTCATGTCTCCATCCGTAATAACGCCGACTGACTTGTTTGTTGAATCTTTAACTAGAAGTACGTCAGTATTGTCGCGGTTCATTATTTTTGCCGCATCTATGACTGAAGTATCAATTGAACACTCAATCGTTTTTTCAAGTGGCAGTGTTTCAATGGGTTGATTGAGGAAGAGCAGGGCAGTCTGCATTTCACTGAACTGCCTGTCTCTTTGTCTTTCTCTGTCCATGACCTCCGTAACATCATCAATGATACCGTCAAAATATATGATTCTTCCATCTTTTTTCTTGCCGGCAGTTGCCCATATTGCAGCTGAGAAAACAGTGCCGTCATATCTTTTGAAATTCACAATTTCCCTGTCAAGAGTTCCTCCTGCGGATTTGACGGCAATCCTCTTCATGTCGTCATCGGATACGTAAAGCTCCGAAACGGTCTGATTAAGAAGCGTGTCCTTGTCCGGGAAACCGAATATTCTTATCATGGCCGGGTTGGCTTCAACAAAACGAGCCTTGTCTCCGGTTGAAAGTCTGAAAACACCGACATTGAGATTGTTGGTAATGGTTCTGAATTTTTCCTCGCTTGCGCCGAGTGCCTTTTCAGCCATTTTTCTTGTTGTGATGTCTGTCACAACTGCTATGAAGCCATCTTTGCCATCAATGAAAATGTCTGAAGTGGAGATAATTACATCCTTGATTTCTCCTGATTTTGTAACGAGCTGGGCTTCGGTGCGCTCCGATGTTTTCTTTCCATCAATGAAATCCCTGACAATCTGATATCCGGGATGCCTTGGATTATTTGCAAAAATTTCATCTATTCGCAGATTGCCGAATTCAGCCTGATTATATCCGAGCAGTTTTGCAATGGTCTGGTTTGAATAGATATATTTCCCATCCATTGCCATGAGCATACCTTCGGACGCTGATTCAACAAGCGTACGGTATTTTTCTTCAGACGCCCTTAAAGCTTTTTCTGCTACGCTTCTTCTTTTTTCTGTTTTAAAATGCTGAATGATTATGGAAGTCAGAAGAAGTGACATTATGGCCATGATTATAAGCGATATATGGATTACATTTTTTGTAATCACAGATATTTCATGTTTTATATCGTCAATGTATATGCCTGTCCCGATGATCCATCCCCAGGGCTCAAATCCTTTTACATATGATAATTTGGGCGCGACACGTGTTTCATCATCTTTCCACTGCCACATATACTGTACAAAACCTGAGCCGTTCTGGCGGACAAGGTCACGCATTATTATGAATACATGCTTCCCTTCAGGGTCTGTGTAATCTGTGAGATCTTTTCCGTTCAACTCATTTCTGTAAGGATGAATGACCATGCGCGGAGTCATGTCGTTAATCCAGAAGTAGTCTTTCATCTGATGGCCATAATGAAGATTTTTTATCTGTTCCATTGCTTGCTGCTGGGCTTCTTCCCTCGTGAAAAGGCCCTTTTTTTCTTCATGTTCAAAATTTGCAAGAATGTTCCAGGCTGATGTTGTTAATTCCTGGATCATTTCCCTTTTGCGGTCCATACTATTACGTTCTATAGTCGGAACTATGAAAAGGTAAATTGCTAATATAAACAGGACAATAGTCAATATGGTGGGCAGAATTATGCGCACCACAAAAGACTGCCAGCGCACATTTTCAATGTGTTCAGCCATGGCATCACTCACATTTGGGGTTATAATTATCAATCAGGATGATTGGACATTCTCAAAAAGGACAAGCCATGTCAACAAACAATAGAATGATTTTTAGCATGTTCTTCTTGATGGTCTACCCAAAAGTCAGAAAAAGGGCTTCCTCGTCATGCCGTACTTGATCCTGCATCTTTGTATTTTCAGATGTTTCTGGATTCAGGCCCCTGGTTTTCACCGGGACAGGCCCAGCCGGAATGTCGGAAACAGAACTTTTTGTGAACTTGTTATACTTCTTTTTGAAAAAAAATTTGCAAAACCTTTAAATATCCTTTTAGAATAATAGTATAATTCACATAAGTCACCAATATTTGCTGAATTTTGGTTATCAGTTTTACCTCCGAACACATGCTTAAGCATAAGCAACGCTCAAAAAGCGGCTGAAGTTTTTGAGTTAACCCGTTCCATACTGGAATCCTCATGAATAATGATGCCCTGGATTTAAAACCCCTTACAATTTCCATTATCATTGCCACCATTCCTCATTTCCAAAGGCTGCCTTGGTGGATAATGGTCTGGTGCATCTTTTTCTGGGGATATTCCTTTACCGGGCATTCCATCCGGGTGTCATACCAGGCGAAAAAATGGATTTTGGTTCTTCTTACGCTGGCAGGCATCGCAGGAATACTCTCTGAATACAGAACTGTTCTTGGTCAGGATGCAGGAGTTGGTCTCATATGTGTAATGACAAGTCTTAAGCTCCTTGAAATAAAAAACCGGCGGGATCTGATCATAACCGTATTTATTATATATTTTATTATAATATCAAATCTGCTGTTTTCCAGCTCAGTAATGATGACCTTTTACATGTTTATTTCCGTATTTATAACAACCTCCGTCCTTGTTTTTTATACACAGAAGTCCCTTGAGCCTGGCAGATGCATCAGGATATCAGGGGCTCTTTTGATACGTGCTCTCCCATTGATGATCATCATGTTTGTTTTTTTCCCTAGAATACAGGGAACATTGTGGAAAGGATTCAGAATCAACTCAGGTAAGGCTGGTTTTTCAGATACGCTTGTGCCCGGAGCCTTGAGCGATCTGGCTTTAACAGGAGAATTAGCATTCAGGGTCGATTTT
The DNA here is from genome assembly GCF_000426225.1 of Desulforegula conservatrix Mb1Pa. Lineage (NCBI taxonomy): Bacteria > Pseudomonadati > Thermodesulfobacteriota > Desulfobacteria > Desulfobacterales > Desulforegulaceae > Desulforegula > Desulforegula conservatrix. The sequence goes on along the minus strand of NZ_AUEY01000007.1, from coordinate 55,579 downwards.
AAAGACAAAAAACCTCCTGTTAACAAGCTCTACTGGAAAGGGCTGGTTTTTGGAAATTTTGACGGACGGGCCTGGAAAAAATCAATGGCGTATGCTTTTCCTGAATATTCTTCAAAAAGCGAGGCTCAATATGAATATGTAATTACTCTTGAACCGAGTAACAGCCGTTATATGTTTGTCTCAGGATGCCCTGTAAAAGCGCCCCAAGGATCAGAAATCCAGACTGACGGAACTCTTAAGTCAAAAAGTATTATAACTGAAAGGCTAAAATACACAGTTCTTTCAGAAGAATCTTGCAATGAGCTGGCCTTGATAAGTCCTGGCGAGGAATTTTGGGCCCTACCGAAATCGGGCAATTATCTGTCTTTAAAACTGGGGAGTAGATGGAAAAGCGAATTTTCTTCCCAGACTCGAATTATAGGTGCCGCGCTTGATTTTTTAAGGAATGGCGGTTTTTCATATTCACTTAGGCCTCCAAAACTCCTTACTGCCGATTCAGTTGATGAGTTCCTGTTTTCAACAAAAAAGGGATATTGTGAGCATTACGCGTCTGCGTTTACTTTTCTTATGCGAGCATCAGGAATTCCGGCCAGGGTTGTTGGCGGTTATCTTGGAGGTAATCTTAATCCTGTTGGCGGTCATATAACAGTCACGCAGGATAAGGCTCATGCCTGGGTAGAGGTTTTTCTCGAAAACAAAGGCTGGACAATAATTGATCCTACATCCGTGGTTGCTCCTGACATATTTACAAGAGGATTATCTTCTGCGGTTCCTGTTGATGAAATGCCGGTGTTGATGACTCTGCCTGAAAACAGATTTATAGGTACCTTATGGAAAAAAACCGCAAATATATTGGACTATATCAATCATGGATGGAACAGTTTTGTCATAGGATATACATACAATAAGCAGAAGAGTTTCTTCGAATCCATTGGTATAAATTCAACCAGAGTCAGCGGCGCACTCTATATAATTTTTATTATGCTGTTTTCAGGAATTGCCATTTTTCTTGTATCATGGAAAATCAGGTTTCGCGATCCATTGAAAAAAAAAGACCCCATAGCCTGGGCATGGATTGAATTTTGCCACAAAATGGGAAGGATCGGATTAAATAAATACAATAATGAAGGCCCATTCGAGTTTTTAGAAAGGATTCGTATTGAGAGGCCTGATTTGAAAAATACCGCTGAGCCAATAATTAATAAATATATTTTTCTAAAATACGCAAATGTCACGTCAAATAAAGAAAATATTTCTGAATTTACGACAATGGTTAGAAAATTCGTTGCTGGAAGAAAAAAATAACTGCCAGACTGATTCCATAATCAAGCTCTTGTTCCCCGGAATATTAATAGTAATAAGTGGCCTGTCCGTATGTAATATGCTAAATTAAACATGTATTATTTTAAGTTATAATAATACATGTTTTTATTGATCACCTTTTATCTTAATCATTTTTCAATCAAGCGTGGCCTCATGACCGAACAACTAAGCATAAGAACAAAAGTACTCTTGTCTCTCTGCATTTTATCTGTTGTGATAATGGCCATATTGGTCCTCTCTTTTTACAGCATGACCTTCAGAAGCATAAAAAGCTTTGAGCTTGAAAATGCCGACATGAACATAAAAAGAGTAAATCATGAAATAAATATTTTAAAAACAAACCTCAGTTCTTTGTGCAATGACTGGTCTGCCTGGGATGATACTTACGTTTTTATAGAGGATAAGAACCAGGAGTTTATTGATGAAAACCTTAACGATAAAACCATCAGTAATATTAAAACAAATGTTATTGTCTTTTTAAACAATAAGTCAGAAGTCGTTCATGTGAATTTTTTAAACCCTTTAACACAAGCCTCGGCTCCATTCCCAGATGATCTTTTAGAAAGAATTTTAAAAGAAAAAAAACTTCTAAAACATAACAAGCTTGATAGTAAGTCAGAATCTTTTTTTCTGTATTCGGAAATGCCTGTGCTTTTGATTTCAAGGCCTATAAGAACGAGCAATTATACTGGACCGATAAAAGGAACTCTTATTTTTGGCAGGATTTTCTCAAATGAAGTGTTAGAAGAATTTGAAAAAAATCTTGGGCTTAACATATCAGTCCTTCCGGGAAAGCCTGAACTCAAAGATAATCTGAAATTTGTCGAGCATAAAACAGACGATGAATTTCAGACCGCATTCATTTCCATAAAAAACACAGGGAACAGCCAGGCATATATTTTTCAAAAAGACTCAAACGGCCTTGATTCTTTTGCTTTATCCATTTCAATACCAAGGGAATTTGCCACAAAAGTACTTGGAGAGGCTGTAATATATTTTGTTATAGTTCTTTTTTCATCATTTATTCTTTTGGCTTTTTTGCTTTTTTTCATAGACAAGTCAGTCCTTTCTCCTCTTTTCAATCTGAGCAGAAGTGCAAGAAATATTGCTTCAAAAGGAGATTTCAGTTCGAGGCTTGAAATTGCCAAAGGCAAAGAATTTGGTTTGCTTTCAACTTCGCTTAACGAAATGCTCGAATCACTTGAAAAATACTATCTCGATCATATGAAAGACAGAGATGCCTTGATGGAAAGCGAGGCCTATCTTGCCAGGTTATTGGACGCCATTGACTGCGGAGTGATTTCAGCAGATATGGCAGATCATAGAGTCCTTAATATAAACCAGGCAGGGATGGAGATGACTGGATATTCAAAGGAGGAAATAATCGGAAGGAAGTATAGTGAAATAATATCCGACGTTTCCGGAGGTCATTCTGCTTCAGCAGCCGCCAAAAGCAGAGGCGTTTATACATGTGAGGGTCTGATATTTAAAAATACTGGCGTAAGTCTTCATGTCCTGAAGAGCATTACGCCTTTAAAGCGCAGGGACGGCGAGGTGCTAATAATATCTTTTGTTGATATAAGCATTTTAAAGGCAACAGAAGAAATGATCAGAAAAAATGAGGCCGTATACAGGGAGTTTTTTGAACAGGATCTGACCGGAGATTTTATTTCAGATCCAAAAGGCAGAATCATAGAATGCAACATCGCGTTTGCAAACATATTCGGTTATGACTCTGTTTCAGAAATTATGAATATTGATGCAAATGAGTTATATATACTGAGTGAGTCCAGAACCCAGCTTCTCGAAATATTAAAAAAAGAAAAGAAGCTTAAAGGCATCAAATGGACCATGAGGAAGAAAAATGGAGATCCGGTATACCTCATAGGCAATATTATAGGTGTTTTTGATGATGATGGTGTGTTTGTCCAGATGAGGGGATATCTGTTTGATGAAACAGAGAGAATCATGCTTGAAAAAGCTCTCAGGCAGGCTTACAAAATGGAGGCCATAGGTACACTTGCAGGCGGAATTGCCCATGACTTCAATAATATTCTTTCGGCAATAATGGGGCATGCAGAACTCTGCCAGATTACCACTGACCCTGATTCAGCTTTTTCGGATCGTCTGGAAAAAATTATCCAGGCCACAAAGAGGGCAAAGAGTCTTGTGAAGCAGATTCTTACCTTCAGTACAAGAAAAGAAATAGAAAAACATACCGTGGAAGTGGGGGCTGCTGTAAAAGAGGCTCTTAATTTAGTTAAATCATCCATTCCTTCCATAATTGAGATCAGGACTGAAATAAGTTCCCATTCGTCTGTGAGTGCTGATCCGAATCATATTCACCAGATTGTGATAAATATATGCACAAATGCCATGGATGCCATGAGCGGGGAAAACAAAGGCATTCTGGAGGTTGCTGTTGATGACGTATATCTTGATAATAATAATGACGTAATGGCAAAATATGGAGATTATGTACGCATCTCAATTTCTGATACAGGCCATGGAATGACTCCTGATACCATTGACAGAATCTTTGATCCTTTTTTCACAACGAGGCAGAAACTGGGTAAAACAGGAATGGGGCTTTCGGTGGTTCACGGAATTATCAAGAGCCTTGACGGAGCAATAAGAGTTGAAAGTGAACCTGGCGAAGGAGCATTGTTTGAGGTTTTTTTGCCTTTGCTGGAAGTCAAGGAATCTGTCCATCCAGTTTTAATGAAAAATTCCAATATAATAAATCTTTTTACTGAGTATGATACTTCAGATCATGACATCATAAAAGCTTCGGAGCATTCAGAAACCGGCCATTTAAGCGAAGTCGGCGGTGTCACTGAAGAAAATAAACTTAAAAAAAAATACACCGTACTTGTTGTCGAGGATGAAGCAATTATTTTGGAAATGCTTACTGAAATGATAAAAAATATGGGTTTTTCGGTAATCGCACAGCAGAATCCTTTGCATGCAATAGAATTTTTTAAATCATCGCCTGAATCTGTTGATATTGTAATGACAGATCTCTCCATGCCAGAAATTGGTGGCGAGAAGCTGTCAGAAGAGATTTTTAGTATCAGTCCTTATACCCCGGTTGTTATATGCTCAGGGTTCAGCAGTAAAAAATACGCTGAAGAGGCAAATCTCAAAGGGCCAAGAATTTTCCTTAAAAAACCCATCGTTTCCGGAGTTCTTTCAAATACTCTGAAAGAAATTTGTGAATATATGGAAAAGAAAAAATAAAGTGCCTGATTACACTTTTTATCAAAAATATAGATATTTATCTAAGTTATTCAGGGTCACTCCGGGTTTGATCCTGCATTTTTTCTAAAAAGCTAACTTGAATGGTTGACAAAGTCGCAAAAAGTCCGATTCTCGTCATTCCGCCGCAGGCCGGAATCCAGAAGTCCCTGAAAATACAAAGATGCAGGATCAAGCCCGGCATGACGCTAAAGCCATTTTTCGACTGCAAGTCCATAATGGTTAATTAGCCATAAAAAAAACAATTCGTAGGTAGGATTAGAGCGTCCTTTGCTCGTAATCCGACATTGATCTAAAAACAGTTTGTTCTACATATTTCAACATTTAACTAAAATATAGCCTTGTATTTTCAGATGCTTCTATATTTAGGTTCCCTGTTTTCAAAGGAACAGACCCTGCCTGACGGAAATCATACCTTCTGCTATCTTTGCAAAGATGGCGGTTTTAAATAAATTTTTCCTTGGCAATGAGTATCCTCTCTGCTGATTTGAAAGCATTCCCGGATGCATTGGAATTATCCCTGCAAAGTCTCAATATCTCGTCCAGCGCGTTTTCCTGATTTGAGTTTCTGCTGCAAATAAGTGTCATGTCGATATTTGCCATGATAATTCTGGAAATACAGGTTTTTATATCATGATTGATTGCCTTCATATCAAGGTCGTCTGTTAGAGCAAGGCCCTTGTAGCCCATTTCACACCTGAGAAGATCACCCGCAATTTTAACTGAAAGACTTGCCGGCCATTCAGAATCAATATTTTTGTATAAAATATGTGAAAGCATGATGCCCGACACATTTTCATCTATTGCTGCCTTGAACGGTACAAGATCGTTTTTTATCAGTATCTCTTTTTCTGTATCAAGAAGAGGGAGGGTCAGGTGGGAGTCAAGTACTGTTCTGCCAATTCCTGGGAAGTGCTTACCAACTGCCATTATTCCATTTTTTTGAAATGTTTTTACGACGGTTCTGCCAAATTCGGCTGCGCCTTCAGGCGAGTCAGAATACGCTCTGTCTTTCATTATGCTTGTTGAAGGATCAAAAGCAATATCAAGAACAGGTGCCATATTCATATTAAATCCAAGATTATTAAGCACCTTTGACATTTCATTTGATATTTCTTCGGCTTCTTTCAGGGATTTTATGCCTGAAGCTCCGGGATATTCATCAAAAGACGGCTTTCTAAGTCTTGCGACTGCGCCGCCTTCCTGGTCAACGGCAATGAAGAGCGGAGGAAGTTCCGCAGACAATGCCGCTTCCTGCATTGCCATGCATAAATCCTTTACCTGTCCCGGGCTTTCGATGTTTCTCTTGAACAGAATCACGCCGCCAATTTTTAGTTTTTGTATCAGGAATCTGATGTCCGAGTTGAATTTAGTTCCGTCAAAGCCAAACATAAGGAGTTGGCCAGCAGTCAGGTCAGGTTTCGGGTTATTTATAAGAAAGCTGTTCAGGTAATCGTTAATCGGCATTTTTAGTCCTGTTTTCTTCTCAACTGATACTGCCTTACGGCGTTCTGATGTTCCTTGTAATTTTCTGAAAAATGATGGGTCGAATCATTTTTTGACACAAAATAAAGATATTTTGTGTCAGCAGGGTAGAGTGCGGCTTTAATTGCTGATTCACCGGGGCTTGCTATCGGACCAGGCGGAAGCCCGTTTATAATATATGTATTATATGGAGTAGGCGTCTCAAGATCTTTCCTTGTCAGATTACCATCAAAATTATTTATTCCGTATATAACGGTGGGATCAGTCTCGAGCCTCATGCCAATTTTGAGTCTGTTGTGAAAAACCGATGATATGATTGGTCTTTCATCCGCACTGCCAGTCTCTTTTTCAATAATTGACGCAAGGGTGAGGGTTTCGTGAAGGGATAGCCCCATCTGCTCACTTTTTTTGAAAAAATCAGGAGTGTAAATTTTAAAAAGACCGGCCACCATCGTTTTTATAATTTTTTGAGGACTTGTTTTTTTGGGAAACAGATAGGTCTCGGGGAAAAGATAGCCTTCAATTGAATCTGCTTTAATTCCAAGACTTCTAATAAATTCCCTGTCAGTGGCAGATTCCATAAAGCTTTTTTTGTCAGAAAGCCCGGATGCTTCAACTATAAGAGCAATCTGCGATAGGGCGTACCCTTCAGGAATAACAATTTTATAAAGCTTGACTCTGCCTTCGGCTAGAATAGTTAGTATTTCTGACGCTGACATGTTTTTTCTGAGCTCATATTCGCCGGCCCTTATCTTTTTATCAAAACCGATCATCACCGTGTAGGCCTTAAAGATAAGGGGAGATTTGATCAGATCTTTTTGCTTAAGCAGGGCAGATGTCTTGACCAGTCCTGTGCCAGGCTGAATATCGACAATTACTGTTTCTTCTGATTCTGAATAAGGAATTTTTGAATAGTATTTAACGCCAAAAAACAAGGCGGCAGCAATTATTAATATAATAACAGCTGATACTGCTGACAGGACGAGTGCTTTTTTAATCAAATCTTTTTTTATAAATTTCATAAATCTAAATCTTTCATGCTTTTAAGTAATCTGTTACCAGTATTGAAAGATGATTTCCAGCAGATATTGTATTTATTTTTATGGAAATCATTATTGATAGAATTGCAAAAAGCCGAAAAATGGCTTTCGCGTCATGCTGGACTTGGTACGGCATCTTTGTATTTTCAGGTACTTCTGGATTCAGGCTCCCAGTTTTTACAAGGGCAGGCCCCGCCAGAATGAAGATAATCGGACTTTTTTGCTAATTTGTCATTATTATACAAAAACATGTTTTTATTTCAGGTTGCTGCGGATCTTGAAGGACATCGGCAATGCCCTTATATTAATAACCACAATAATATTTTTACGGGTAAAAACGGATATATATGGCTAATATTGAAAATGAAAGATATCAGGGATTTGAACAGGGACCTATCCGCCCTCCAAGTGAGGCGACCAGTCTTCTTATACGTGTAACGAGGAACTGCCCCTGGAACAGATGCAGTTTCTGCCCTGTTTACAAAGGCGAAAAATTTTCTTTGCGACCTGTTGAGCATGTAATTAAAGACATAGACATGGTTTCAAAATACGTTAACGAAATCGTTGAATCTTCCGGGAGTGTGCATGGCTCAAGATCCAGGCTCAACCGAATTGCAAATGAAGTTCCCTACAACGAAGTCCAGGCATTCCAGGCTGCTCTTCAATGGCACAGATACGGTATGGAATCCATTTTTCTTCAGGATGCCAATAGCCTGATACTTAAGCCAGCAGATCTGATTGATGTCTTAAAACATCTGAAAATTGTTTTTCCCTGGGTTTCAAGAATAACTTCCTATGCAAGAAGCCACACAGTTGCAAGGATAAGTGATGATGACCTTAAACTTATGGCAGAAACAGGGCTTAATCGTATACATATCGGCATGGAGTCGGGTTCTGACAAGGTTCTTGCAAAGGTAAAAAAAGGAGTAACAAAGGCCGATCATGTCAGTGCAGGTCAAAAGGTTAAAAAAGCGGGCATTGAGCTTTCAGAATACATAATGCCTGGACTTGGGGGGGAAGATCTTTCTAAAGAGCATGCACTGGAATCCGCAGATGCCCTGAATCAGATAAATCCGGATTTTATAAGACTCAGAACCCTTGCGATACCCAATCATGTGGAGCTTTTTGATGACTGGTCAAATGGCGTTTTTGTAAAATGCAGCGATTTGACCGTGGCCAGGGAATTAAGGCTGTTTCTTGAAAAAATTGAAGGTATTGACAGTTATCTTGCCAGCGATCATATTTTGAATTTGTTTGAAGACGTTCAGGGCCATTTCCCGGAAGATAAGGCAAAGATGCTCGGAATTATTGATGCCTTCCTTGATATGCCTCCGCAAGATAAAATGGTTTATCAGATAGGCAGAAGAATAGGCCTTTTCCATGGAATAGCAGATATGAAAAACCCGGGTATGAGACAGCAGGCAGAGGAACTTTGTACAAGATTCGAGGTTACGCCAGATACTGTTGATGACGCCATCACAGAGCTGATGAAAAGATTTATTTAAAGCCTGTTGACAGGTTTTAAGAGGAACCCGGCAGAGTTTATTGCTTGTCGTGCTTTTTTTTAGAACTAACTATTTGACAAGGTCGCAAGAAATCCGATTTCAGTCATTCCGGCGCATGTAGGAATCCAGAAAAAATTTAAAATACTGGATGCCGGATTAAGTCCGGCATGACGATGATGCCTTATTGGTCTTTTTGCGACTCCATAAAAATTATTAAAATATCAGCTACTTAAAACAGATAGCTACCCTTTTCATGACTTTGAACACTTTTTACGAGACTTATTATTTTGGTAAATGAAAAAAAACTGGGGATTTATGTTCATGTACCCTTTTGTCTGAATAAATGTCTTTATTGCGATTTTTATTCTGAAACCGACCTTTCCCTTTTTGATGATTACATATCAGCTCTTGAAATTGAAATAAGTATGCATTCAAATATTTATTCAATTAATGGCACTTGTGTCGATTCCATATATTTTGGAGGGGGCACTCCATCCTTGCTTGGTGGGGCAAGGATCTCTTCTGTCATGGAAACACTTCAACGTTATTTCAGGATATCACCGGAAAGTGAAATTACCATTGAGGCAAATCCGGGCGCACTCAAAAAGGCAGACCTTAAGATTTTTCTCGATTCAGGAATAAACAGGATCAATTTTGGCGTTCAGTCTTTCAATGACTCCAATCTGAGGATTCTTGGAAGGATACATTCCTCAAAACAGGCCAAGGAGGCTCTTGAAATCTCCCGAATAGCCGGTTTTGGTAATATAGGGCTTGATATTATTTTTGGAATTCCTGGACAGACGCCAAATGACCTGAAAAATGATCTTTACCAGGCCTCAGAATTCAGGCCTGAGCATATTTCATGCTACAGCCTTACATATGAGGAAGGGACTCCTTTTTTTGCTTCAATGTCCAAAGGTATAATATCTCCTTTAAGTGACGATGACGTCGCCCAGATGTTCATCGATGCAGGGGAAACATTGGCGCAATTAGGCTACAAGAGATACGAGATATCAAATTTCGGCAGGGTCAAAGAAAAAAATAATCATTATTATTCCCGTCATAATATGAAATACTGGAGCCATGATCCATATTTAGGTTTTGGGCCTGCAGCCCACAGTTTCGACGGGAAAAGAAGGTGGTGGAATCAAAGGGGATTAAAAAGCTGGATATCCGACTTGGCAAGTGGAAGGCTTGCTATTTCAGGTGAGGAAATCCTTAGTAAGGAAGAGCTGATGACCGAAACCATTTTTTTGGCTCTCAGAACAATATCAGGCCTTGATTTAAAACTATTCAAAGATAAGTTTGATTCCGATATTGAAAAAGCAATTAAACCATTGATTGATTTTTATGAATCTGATGGTTTTGCCTTTATTGATTCAGGCAGACTGATTCTCAGTGAAAAAGGAATGCTTGCCGCCGATGCCATTACAAAAGGGATTCTGAATGCAGTGGATCCAATTGATTAAAAAAAACACATTAATACTTTGTTAATAACTTTTAAGCTGCTATAATTTTGATAAAGTCGAAAAGAATGAGCAGGCATACTTAATTTCAAATTTGAATGAAGAGTTCGTTGGTTTGCATGGCTAATCTGCCGTCAAAAAAAGCCGATTTTTAAGGTGTTCAAAGGCCTGCTACTACAGTTGGTCGCTTTTTAAAAAAGCTCAGCAAAAATTTTCAGGTAAGTAAACAGCGTAAACACAACTTTAGGACATTCGCGTCTTATTGCAACAAGTTCCCCAAGATCCAGAATTACAAAAAGGTTTGTTCTTTCGCTTTTCAACATCTAAGGGGAACACAGCCAAAAACAATCAGCATTACTTCTACGTCTATAAATGGATTTTCCAATCAACGGCTATTGCTGGAATTCTTATTTGTGACAATCATAATAACTGCAGTTTCTTATCGTAAATCCCATTTCTATAAACCCAACCCACATATTTCCCATTCTAAGGAGGCCCAATGAAAAATGATAAATCCCACGACTATAAAAGAATAGCCCTCGCATGCCAGGGAGGAGGATCACTCGGCGCCTATCATATTGGGGCTTACAAGGCCATGCATGAAGCCGGATTTAAACCTGATCTTGTTTCTGGAATATCTATAGGCGCTTTTACGGCAGCAATAATAGCAGGAAACGACCCTGAAAACAGGCTGGCAAAGCTTAACGAATTCTGGGAAGCCATTTCATGGCCTGATGTTCCAATTTTAGCGGATGCTGACCTTAAAATGGAAGTGATGCACAACAAGATGTCGTCTTTACAAGGTTTTATTTTTGGCCAGCCCAATTTTTTTACTCCCAGAGTCCCAGCGCCTCAATTTCATCAGGATGGAACTGTGGAGGCCACAAGCTATTATGACACGACTCCAATACTTGAAAATCTTGGTAAGTTTTTAGATTTCAAAAGAATAAATTCCGGAAAAACAAGGCTCATTCTTGGATCAGTAAGAGTTAAAGATGGAGAGCTTGTATATTTTGATTCTGCTCATATGAAAATAGAGCCTGAGCATGTTGTGGCAAGTGGGTCTATGCCTCCTGGTTTTCCCGGCACTGTTATTGACGGAGATCTTTACTGGGATGGAGGATGTGTTTCAAATACTCCTGTTGATGGTATATTCAACGCAAAGCCAGCTATGGACACCCTCGTATTCATGATAGATCTTTTCAATCCCATAGGCAAAGAACCGGCTAATCTCGATGAAGTAACAATAAGATCCAAAGATATTATGTATACAAGCAGATCCGCTCATAACCTTGTCCATATATCCAAACGTCATAACCTCGCCAAAGCCCTGGGGCATGTGTATGAGCTTCTTCCGCAAGATCTGAAAAATGATCCTGTACTTAAAGAGATCAAAGAGTATACGGCAGATTCCAGATTTGACGTTATACACGTTGTTTATGACCCACCCGAATTTGAAATCTCAACCAAGGATTGCGAGTTTTCGAGATCATCCATAAGCAAAAGAGCCGAACATGGTTATGATGATATGAAAAAAATTATAGCCCAGACGCCTTGGCTTAAGAGCACGCCGGAGTACAAGGCTTCTTCTGTTTATAAATTCTTGGGATCAAGGATTGCCGCCCAGTTGTGATGATTTAAAACAGACAAACATATTAAGTCATGTTACTGTCATGCCGGACTTGATCCGGCATGCGATACTTTCAGCTGTTTTTGGATTCCGGTTTTCATCGGGACACGCCCCTTAGGAATGAAGGGAATCGGGATTTTAGAAACCTTCAAAAGCTTGCCAGCTGCTTTTATTTTGCAAGTATTAGCAAAATCCATTTAGGTAATTCGACATAACAATGTCCTCAATGTAAAATAATTTCCTTTAATCACGCGTTTCTTGCCTGTAGACACGACGTCAGTTATAAATTTTTGAAGCATTTTCATATAATTTTATCGCCAATATCAGAAGAATCGGTTCCATGCTGGTTCCAGTTCGACTGAAGTCCAAACATATATCGGATTTTTATGAATAAATTCTCACCTGTTGCGGTTGTAGGTATGTCATGCGTCTTTCCTGACGCTCTGAATTTGAATCAGTTCTGGTCAAATCTTGAAAACGGCAGAAGCGCGATTAAAGATATTCCAGCCTCAAGATGGCTGGCAAAGCCTGAAAGCGTAATGTCCGATAAATACGAGCTTGATAAGACATGCTCAAGACGGGCAGGGCTTATTGAAGGTTTTGAATTTATTCCTGAAGGTTTTTCAGTTGATCCTGAAATACTGTCAAAGCTTGATCCATCCCATAAAATAGTTCTTGATGCTGCACGTCAGCTTGTTACTGACTTCAGGCTTAAAGATGAAGAAAAACCGGAAACAGGAATAATACTTGCTGCAATTGCTCTTCCCACGGAAGGTTCTTCAAAACTTACAGGAAAGCTTATCTGGCCTGAGATTCGTTCAAGATTAATGAATACTCCGGTTGATGCTACTTTGCCAGACACCATTGACTGCCTTGAAGCCAGAGTGACAGGATTCCCCGCATCAATTACTGCAAAAAGTCTTGGTATTGGCGGTTATACACTCACTCTTGACGCTGCCTGCGCATCTTCTCTCTATGCCATTAAACTTGCATGTGACGAACTCTCGTCAGGCAGGGCTAAAGTCATGATTGCAGGAGGCGTATCGCGTCCTGACTGTCTTTATACTCAGATCGGTTTTACCCAGCTCCAGGCAATTTCCCCGACAGGCACTTGCAGACCTTTTGATGCAGACGCCAACGGACTAGTGGTAGGTGAGGGCGCAGGTCTTGTAATGCTCAAGCGGCTTGAAGATGCAATCAAGGATGGAAACAAGATTTTTGGCGTTATCAGGGGCATAGGGCTTTCAAATGATATGGGCGGAAATCTCCTCGCGCCTGATTCAAATGGTCAGTTGCGGGCAATGAAATCAGCTTATACTGCCGCGGGATGGAATCCCCATGACGTTGATTTTATTGAATGCCACGGAGCAGGAACACCTGTTGGCGACAAGATCGAGCTTTCAAGTCTTACAGAAATTATGGCGGGAAGGTATAAAAAAAATCCATGCAGGCTCGGAGCAGTAAAATCAACCACAGGCCATATGCTTACAGCAGCTGGTGCAGCAGGTTTCATTAAAACCCTTCTTTCAATTCATAACAAATCCTTTGTTCCTACTTTTAATCACGCAAGACATTCATCTGACAGTCCACTTGAAAAAGGTCTTGTCAAGGTTCAGACAAAAACTGAAAATTGGGAAAAATCCGGACAAACAAGAAAGGCAGCGATCAGCGCATTCGGATTCGGAGGGATTAACGGCCATATTCTTGTTGAAGAGTATTCAGCTGATAAGGCCATTAATCATGCAAATAAACCTCAAGAAAACAAATGCAAAATTGCCATAACAGGTCTTGGGATCAAGGCCGGGAAAATCAAAGGTACTGACGAGTTCAGGGACTGTGTTTTTAAAGGAATTTCTTCTTTAGAAAAAATTCAGCCTGAAAGATTTAAAAATATATCAGCCGTTTCCTCTAAAACTCTTACTGGCAATCCTTTATATGAGGTTTCAACCTATCCGGGCGAATTCCATATACCGCCAAATGAGATTCCAGAAATTCTACCCCAGCATATTCTCATGCTCCAGGCTGCAAAAGAGGCCATGATTTCAGGTGGTCTTTCAGAAAGGAAAGAAAGACCTGAAATGGGCGGAGCCATAGGTATAGAGTTTGATTATGAAGCCACAAACTATCATCTGAGATGGGATCTGGAAAACCGCCTTAAAGAATGGGGCTTTGAGCTTCAAACAGAAAAAGATCTTGAAGATTTTAAAAATCTTGTTTCACCTCCGTTAAACGCAAACAGGACAATAGGCTCACTCGGAAGCATCATCGCAAGCAGGGTTGCCAAGGAATTCAGACTCGGCGGACCATGTTTCAGTGTTTCCTGCGATTCCGCGTCTGGCATGAAGGCCGTTGAAATAGGAGTAAGGTCACTTCAAAATGGAGAAACAGACTCTTTTCTGGCAGGTGCAGTTGATTTTACGTCTGATATAAGATCCGTATTCATCAGAAACGGGCTGTTAAAAGGCGATATACCCACTTCTGACTGCGCGGCTGCAATAATAATGAAGCGCCTCGATGATGCCGTAAAAGATGGAGATACAGTATATGCAGTAATAGATGGCATCCGTTCATCAGCTTCTGAATTATATTCAATGCAGAAATGCCTGAAAGAAGCCGGGATAAATCATGCTGATCTGAGTTTGATTGAGCGGAGCTCGGGTAGCGAAGTTTTGGCTGGGGCAATTGGTAATGATATTTCAGGCGAAGCTTCTGATAATAAACTTCATAATATCCATACAGCCCTTGGATCTGTAGCCGGAGTTTCAGGTTTTTCAGGCGCTGCGTCCGGTATTGTTTCAATTGTAAAAACTGCAATGAGCCTTAAAAATGACGTTCTTCCACCAGCTCCCTTATTATTAAAGCCTGGTCAAAATTTGGGTGAAAGATATCATCTGCCTGCTGCGCCTTCTTTCTGGTTCAAAAATGCCAATGATAAAAAGCGCCATGCAGCAGTATTTTGTGACACCCATGACAATCAAAGCAGTGTGGCAATTCTTTCCGAATATCAGAAAAAGAAGGACATATTCCAGTCATTCAGGCCGAACCACGGATTTTTTGCGATTTCAGCACCAAGCGAGAGTCTGCTTCTTGAAAAACTTGGTGATTTTGAAAGATTTATTTCAGGTAATAATTCATTAATGTCTGAAGCAGCTGAAATATGGAGCTCAAATACTGGCAGAATAACAAAAAACTCGTCAATCCTGGTTTTTGTTTCTTCAGTCAAAGAAAAGCTTTTGACCCTTATAGCCCAAGCTTTTAAGGCCGTAAAAGAGAAAACCCAGTTAAGCATTTCAGGGCCTGAGAGCGTTTTTTATTACCCTGAAAAACCTAAAGGTAAAATCTGTTTTGTTTATCCAGGCTCAGGAACCCATTATCCTGGAATGGGCAGGGAAACCGGGGCAGCATGGCCTTTTGTTCTTGAAAAACTTGACCTTGATAATTCATGCATAAAAAGCTGGTTTTCGCCCGAAGTCTTTATCCCTTACAGATCAGACTGGGGGCCGGGATGGGAGGAAGACGCAGCAAAGAATGCGTCTTCTGATATGGAAAAAATGATAGCCGGTCAGGTCATTCATGGCTATGTAATGACAAAGCTTCTTGCAGGATTCGGGATAAAACCTGAAGCTGTAATTGGCTATAGTCTTGGCGAGTCAGCGGCTAATTTTTCAACAGGAGCTTGGCCAGATCCTGGTGAAATGTTCTCAAGGATGCAGGCGTCCCCGCTTTTTAAAACAGAACTTGCAGGAAAATGTCTTTCAACAAGAAAAGCATGGAATATTCCTGAAGAAGCTGATTTTGAGTGGGTTGTCGCTCTTGTGAATAAACCTTCTGAGGAAACTCTTAAGGAAATTGGAAAATATCCGCTCACAAGGCTCCTTCTTGTAAACACTTCTACTCAGTGCGTAATTGGTGGACATAAGCCGCAGATTGAGTCTGTGATTGCAAATCTAAAGACAGACGCAGGCTTTATGGAAGGAGTCGTGACAGTTCACTGCGACGCCGCCAGCCTTTCAGCCGAAGCATACAGGAATCTTCATGTTTTTGATGTTAATCCAGATCCGACAGTCACTTATTACAGCTGCTTTCTCGGGAAAAGCCATGAGATAACAAAAGACAGCGCAGCAGACTCCATTCTTGGTCAGGCTCTTCATGGCTTTGATTATACAAAGGTCATAAATCAGGCTTATGAAGATGGCGTTAGATTTTTTATCGAAGCTGGACCCGGTGCTTCATGTACAAGAATGATAGGCCAGATTCTTTCTGAAAAAAATCATATTGCGGCAGCGGCTTGTGTGAAAGGAGAAGATGGGACTCTGACTTTTCTGAAACTTCTGGCAAGACTTGCCGCACTTGGGATTTTTACGGATATTGACAAGCTTTTTTCATTAAAAAAAGAGCGGTATATAGAAGATAAAAAATGCGGTGCAAAGCCAATAAAAATATCCACGTCTGGACATATTCTGCCATCAAGTGAAGATCTGAAGAAATTCTACAAAAAAAAGGAGAAATCATCAGATTATTCAAAAACAGATTCTGATTTAGATTTAGGCTCAGCAGCTGAAATAATACCTCAACCCAGAACTGCTAATATTACGAAAGATAAACCAGCTCCAGAGCTTACGGTAAACGCCAATAATTTTTCAGATAATTATTCTGGCGCAGTTTTCATTGCTGATGACGGCATGGGGTATGGAGAAAGTCTTGAAGAAGAAATATCTCCTGTCGCTGAAATAGCCTCAATGATAGCCGAAAACAGCAGGGCTGCGGCAGAGGCTCATTCAGAGTTTCTTGATTTTTCAATGAAGCTCCAGAAAAGCATGGCCGATGCTGTGAATCTTAGGGCTGATCTCATTGCATCTTCGGCTGATGATTTATTTGATGATTCATTCAAAATAGCCAGTTCCTTAAACGTTCTCCCCACCGCTTCGGGTGTGAAGGTGCATAATCCGCTCCTTGAAAATGATAAAAAATCGACTAAAGCTAATTTTAGTGAGGCTGGTATAGACAAAACTCCGCCAGCATACGACCGTGACATGTGTATGGAATTTGCCATTGGTTCTGCTGAAAAAGTTCTGGGACCAGAATTTGCGCCTCTCGATACTTACAAGGCAAGGGTAAGACTTCCAGACGAACCTCTCATGCTTGTGGACAGAATTGTGCTTGTGGACGGCGAGAAAAATTCCATGAAGAGCGGAAGATGCGTCACTGAGCATGATGTTCTTCCAGGAGCATGGTATCTTGACGGGGGAAGGGCGCCAGCTTGCATTTCCATTGAAGCAGGTCAGGCAGATCTTTTCCTTTGTTCATATCTTGGAGTTGACTTAAGGGTAAAAGGTGAGCGCTCATATCGTCTACTTGACGCCAAAGCCCAATTTCACAGACCTTTTCCCCAGCCAGGAGATACAATCCGCTACGACATCAGAATCGAAAAATTCATACATCAGGGCGATACATGGATGTTCTTTTTCAATTTTGACGGATACATCGGCAATGAGCTGATGATAACCATGAAAAACGGATGCGCAGGTTTTTTCACTCCTGAAGAGGTTAACAATTCCGGCGGAATCGTATTAACTGCCGAAGATCTTAAGCCTTTGCCTGGAAATATCTCTCCTGATTACAGGCCTCTTGTTCCAATGAAAAAAGAGAGCCTTGATGAAAATCAGATCGAGGCACTAAGAAATGGAAATCTTGAAGCAGCATTCGGGATTGATTTCAAAAATAAATTTCTTTCAAAATCTCTTACCCTTCCATCAGGCAAAATGAAGCTGGTTGACAGGGTTCTTGAAATAGATCCTAAAGGCGGAAGATACGGTCTTGGCCGAATTCTTGCCGAAGCAGACATTGTTCCTGATGCCTGGTTTCTCACATGTCATTTTGTGGATGACATGGTTATGCCCGGCACGCTCATGTATGAATGCTGCTGTCACACCTTGCGTATCCTTACGCTCAGAATGGGCTGGATAACTGAAAAAGAAGATGTTTTTTATGGCCCTGTTACAGATGTCGGTAGTGTTCTTAAATGTCGGGGGCCTGTTACCACTGAAACAAAAAAGGTTCTTTATGAGGTTGATATAAAAGAGATTGGTTATGATCCCGAGCCTTTTGTGATCGCAGATGCTCTAATGTACGCCGACGGCAGACGCATAGTTTCTTTCAGAAGTATGACCATGAAAATCTACGGCGTTACAAAGAATGAGATAGAAAACATCTGGGACGTGAAAAATATTCAACCAAATGCCAAGCCCCAAGTATTTACAAATGATCAGATCATGGAATGCTGCATGGGAGAGCCTTCAAGGGCTTTTGGTGAAAAATACAGGCCTTGGGATTCTGACATGAATCCCCAAAGATTCATTGCAAGGCTTCCAAAGCCTCCTTATCTGTGCATGGACAGGGTTGTCGAGGCAGATGTTACCCAGTGGGAACTTAAACCTGCCGGATGGATAACTGCTGAGTTCGACATCAAGCCAGATTCCTGGTATTTCAGGGCAAACAGATCAAAAACTATGCCGTTTTCATTTCTTCTCGAGGCAGCTCTTCAGCCATGCGGATGGCTCGCGGCTTATATGGGCTCGGCACTGCATGGGAAAGAGGATCTTCGTTTCAGAAATCTTGGAGGAACAGCGACCCAGCACAGGGAAGTTTTTTCAAATGATTCAAGACTGACCATGAGAAGCAGGCTTACAAGAGCGTCCAAAGCTGGCGGAATGATAATCGAGAATTTTGACATGGAAGTTCTTGAAAATGGAGAAATGGTATATTCAGGCTCGACTTCATTCGGTTTTTTCACAAAAGCTGCCCTTGCCGCCCAGGCAGGAATAACCGGTGAAACCGTATGGATGCCTGAAGAAAAAGACATAGAAGGAAATATTCTGGAAAATTTGCCTGAGTTTGCGCCTTTATTTCCTGAAGATTCAAATTTTATTTCTTTTTCAGGAATGGCTCTTCCTGCCAAGACAATGAGAATGTTTGACAGGGGGCTTTATGTTCCGGGCTGCGGGCCAGAAGGTCTTGGCATAATCCTTGGCGAAAAGGACGTTGATCCTGAGGAATGGTTCTTTAAGGCTCATTTTCATGGAGATCCTGTCTGTCCTGGTTCGCTTGGCCTGGAATCATTTATTCAGCTCATTAAATTTGCTGCTTTTAAAATCTGGCCTGAACTTGAAGGAAAAGCCAGATTTTCAGATCTTCTTGATGATGAGCACACCTGGACATACAGAGGCCAGATACTCGGACATTGCAAACTTGTGAAGATTCATGGCTATATAACCAAAATAGAAAATGATCCTGTTCCTTTAATAAAAGCAAACGGATATCTTTTTGTGGATGGTCTGTGTATATACAAGATGGAAAATTTCGGTGTCAGGCTGGTTAAGGATTGAAGAAAATAACCTGGGGAACTTTTTGAAAAAAGTTCCCCAGACCCCTCAAAAACTTTGTGGTTTATATATTTGAAGTGCAGCTATCTATAAATGATTGCCTCTACTCTGCATTATTACCAAAAAGTTTTTGCGAAGCTTTTTTCAAAAAGCGACCCGCCGGAGGCTTTTTACTTAAAATATGAAGCAGTTATTTGGACAGTGAAAGTTCCCATTTATAAAGGGAACAGAGCCTATATAAATGATTGAATCAAAAAATATCATTGTTAATATAAAAAACAGACTCGCTTTCACGAATCTGGAATTTCAGTACATTCTGAAATGTCTGATAGGTGTTTCAGTCTGCTATATTCCATATGTGCTTGTCCCCCAGCACGAATTTTACTGGAGCATAATTTCAGTTCTTCTTGTACTTGCACCTGACCACAGCGATTCCAACAGGTTGGCAATGGACAGAATGAAGGCCAATGTTATAGGTTCGGTCGTCGGGCTATTAGCTTTTTTGTTTCTTGAGCATGTTCCTGTGCTTGTCGTGCTTTGCATAGCTGTGATTGTGAATATCCTGATCTGTTACATGCTTGGCCTTGAAAGCGCGACCAGATCAGCCCTTGCTGCGCTTGTAATTGTGCTCATTCAGGAAAAAGAACGGAGCAGCTGGGCATCGGGTTTTGAAAGAATGGGATGTGTTATAGTAGGGTGTTTAATAGCAATTATAATCACTTATATTTTCAGCAGGTTTGAAAAGATGAGAAACGGCAGGAATAGTGTGTCTGAATCAATTGAGAAATAAGCAGTATAACCATCAACGTTTCAGCAGTTTATATCCTAAAACAATATAAAAAAGGTCATCCATGAAATTCAATAATGTCTGCATAGAAGCATTCGGATATGAGCTTCCAACAAATGTCTGGACATCCGATGATATCGAAGAACTGATTGAACCTGTTTATCAAAAGCTTAAATTCAAAAAAGGCCAGCTTGAAGCCCTGACAGGCATTCATGAGCGCAGATACTGGGGTATGGATTTCCCTGTGAGCAGAGGCGCTGTCATGGCCGGGAAAAATGCCTTTGGAAAAACAGATTTGAAACCCTCAGATATTGAGATGCTAATTTATGCGGCTGTGTGTCGTGAAAATCTTGAACCTGCTACGGCCTGTGCAGTGGCTGACGGTCTTGGGATAGGGCAGGATGCCATGGTTTTTGACATAACCAATGCCTGTCTCGGAGTCCTTAATGGCATAGTCCAGATTGCAACTGCCATAGAAGCCGGGCAGATAAAGGCAGGGATGGTTTTATCCTGCGAGACTTCAAAAAGAATCATGGACATTACCATTGAAAGCCTGAACAGGAATCCTGACATGGAGAATTTCAGGCAGACGATAGCGACACTTACAGGCGGCTCAGGAGCGATTGCCGTGATTGTCTGCCATAAGGATCTTAGCGCTGAAAAGAGAAGGGTGCTTCTCGGAGGAGCTGTCAAAAACAGCGTGAGGCATCATGATCTTTGCGTCTGGGGGTACAAAAATCTCTCCCTGGACGGATACAGAATGCAGATGCGAACAGATTCCATCTCTGTTCTTCATAACGGTGTAAAGCTTGGAATTGATACTTATCAGGCTCTTAAAAAAAATATCGGATTAAAGGACAGTCAGCCTGACAAGGTTATCTGCCATCAGGTAGGAGCAGCTCACCAGAAAACAATTCTCGAATCCATAGGCATTTCAACTGATAAGGATTTCCCGACCTATCCTTTTTTAGGTAATATTGGAACTGTTTCTCTTCCAATCACGGCAGCCATAGCAGAAGAAAGGGATTTCCTGAATCCTGGTGATCTTGTATGTTTTCTTGGAATTGGAAGCGGTCTTAATTGTATGATGCTTGGGGTTCGCTGGTAGCCATATATAATAATTTGATTTAAAAATAATAAGTTTTTTGCGGAGCTTTTTTTAAAAAAGCGACCCGTCGGAGGCAAATCCTTAATGAAAAAATACGGACGCAGGGTTAATACTGAATCATTCAGGGATATATATCCATTCAGCCCGAATTACCAAAAGATCAACGGATTTGAAATGCATTATATTGACGAGGGCTTTGGTGAACCTGTTCTAATGCTGCACGGAAATCCCACCTGGTCTTTTTATTTCAGGAATATAATCCAAAATCTTCCAAAGGGCTTCAGAGCAATAGTTCCCGATCATATTGGATGTGGTCTTTCAGAAAAACCTCCGGCAAAGGCTTATCCTTACAGTCTTGAAAACAGAGTCAATGATATTGAGACATTAATTGAAAAGCTCGGCCTGAAAGAAAAAATACACCTCATTGTTCACGACTGGGGTGGAATGATCGGCAGCCTTTTTGCCTTAAGAAATATGAACAGGATTGCGAGCATTACTGTTACAAACACATCAGGCTTTCTTCCTCCAGGCACAAAGCAGCTTCCACTTAGACTAAAAATTCTTAGAAACATTAAAGCTTTCTCAAAACCAGCTGTTCTCGGCTTTAATATTTTTGCCGGTTCTGCCTTATATATGGCTCCCCAAAAGCCGCTATCCTCAAAAATTAAGTCAGGATTGATTGCTCCTTATTCATGTATTGAAAATCGAGTCGCTACATATAAATTTGTTCAGGATATTCCTCTTGATGAGTCACATCCAAGCTTTAGCCTTGTGAAATGGGCAGATGACAATCTTCATAAGCTTTCTGACAAGCCCATGCAGATTCTGTGGGGAGAGCATGATTTTGTTTTTGATACAGACTATTTCAATGAATGGACAAGAAGATTCCCTAACAAGGAAGCACATTTCTTTAAATCAGCAGGCCACTATCTTTTTGAGGACGAGCCAGAAAAAACATCTGATTTGATAAACCATTTTCTTCTTAGTATCTGATCTGCTATTCTTTTAAAAATTGTCTTTAAGCAAAATAATGGCCGTGTCAGTTTCCTGTCTCAACAGGAACGACACGGCCTTCCAGAAATACTTAAAATCGCATCACCTTTCCTAATCCATTTATATTAAAGCCCTATTCATTGCTCATTTTTTAATCAAATTTATTAGAATGTTGAGGATCCAATGAAATACAAAGTGCCTGAACCATTAAAAAAGTTATTAAGAAGTCCGTATACATCTATTTTTACGGGTGTAATCCTATTTGCTTCGGGAGTATTCGAATCAACTGAAACGGCCTTAGAAAAGTTTTTTGATATCGAGATTAAAAGCTATATGGGGATTATATTTTTTGCGATCGTTCAAATTCTGAAAGCGATCACCGACATATTTGAAGGCCTTGAAAAATTTGAAGTTGCTGGACTTACCGAAGAGGAAACTCATTTATAAGCTAAAAAAAGCTCTGTTTAATGTTTTAGATGAAAGAGTGACCTCCAGGGAACAGCTTTTTAAAAATATTCGCAAAATTTTTGCAGAGTATATACAGATTCAGTGCATTTGAGTCCAATCACAATAAAATCATGAAGTTTTTTTTAAGAATAGCCTAAATTATATGAAAAAATAATTCAACTGACTTCAGGGAATTGGCATGAAAAAGAAAATATTTATAATTATTTTGAGTATTTTTTTGCTATTTCTGAATGCACAGGTTTCAGCTGTTTTAGCCGCAGAGTTAATCATTGTTGCAAACAGAAATATTAAACAGAACGAGATCTCGAAGGATGAGATAAAATTCATTTATCTTGGAAGAAAGAAAAAATGGGATGATGACAGCAGAATCACTTTTGTTGTTCTTAGAAGCAAGCTTTATCAAGAAGAATTTATGACAAATTTTCTCGGTAAAACTCCTGAACAGTTTGACCACTACTGGAAACAGAATGTCTTTACTGGAAATGGTCAGACTCCGATCACTTTTGAAAATATAAAAGATCTTGTAGATTTTATAGCAAATAGAGACGGCTCAGTAGGATATGTCCCTGAAGATGCAAATATTGGTAATCTTAAAATATTAAAGATAAAATAGGATTTATATTTTATGAAAAAATATATTCTTATCCATATTTTGGTTGTTTTTATGATGATATGTATTCCAGCACTTTCCTTTGCAACTGTTGTTGGTCTTGAGGATATAAAAAAAAGCGCGGCTGAAAAAATTGAAATTCATGGTTTCCTTTCCCAAGGCTATCTTGAATCTGATCACAATAATTTTTTAGCCAAAACTGAAGACGGAACATTTCAGTTCAATGAATTCGGGATTAATTTTTCAACACGTCTTACAGATTCTTTAGAGGCAGGCGTTCAGTTTTTCGGCAGGGATATGGGGACAGTGGGAAATGACGAAATAAGATTTGACTGGGCATTTCTGAACTATAACTGGAAAGATTGGGCAGGATTTAAAATTGGTAAGATGAAGATGATTTATGGTCTTTATAATGAAGTCCGGGAAATTGATATGCTAAGACCCCAGACCCTTCTGCCCCAGTCAGTTTATGTGGAGGTTTACAGGGACAGTATGGCAGCCATAACAGGCGCTGATATCTACGGACACATACCAACCAAATTGTTTGGAAGTTTTTTGTACGAGTTTCAGGTCGGTGTACTCCCGTTCTCGGTGGATGATGGAGTATCCCAGCTTATAGAGAGTACTAACTATGCGTGGAAACTTAAACTGACTGAGGTTGACAGTGAATATGCCTGGTCCTATGGAATAACATGGGAACCGCCTGTTGACGGTCTGAAGTTTCGTTACTCAGGTTTTGAAGTTAACGGTCTGTATGCTGAAGGCGATGTTTCGGCGACTCTGCCTGCTGATATCAATCATGATGGTACCATAAGCCCTGGCGAGGGGATTCCGGTTTCCTCCTTTGATCTTGATTATAATCTTGTCAGGTTTGATGTCGCTTCAGCGGAATATACAATTGGAGATTTTGTTCTTGCCGCCGAGTATATGAATATGGATCTGGTCGCATACTATCAACTTGGCCCTGTTAAAGTAAAGCGTAATACCCCATATATGGGTTGGTATATTTCAGGGGCATACAGACTCAATGAATTATTCACGATTGGACTCTCATATTCCGAATTTTATCCTAATGCCAATGACAAGGACGGTAATACCCAGGTTGCAGCTGGCAGAAACGATTTTCAAGGATGGCAGAAGACTTATACTGTTTCCACAAAGTTCGACGTAAATCAAAATTGGATGCTTAAATTAGAAGCAAGCTACAATGACGGATTTGGTACAATACAACCTTTTTATAACAACCCTGAAAACATAGAGCCTTATTGGTGGCTTTTTGCTGCCAAGGCCACTGTAAGTTTTTAATTATGCTGGTAAGTTGACCAGGTCAAAAACAGTCTGTATTAAATTATTGATGGTCTCGCAAAAAGTCAAAAAAGGCCTCGGCGTCATACTGGTATAGATCCGGCATCTTTGTGCTTTCAATTATTTTGGATTCCGGCTCCCGTGTTACCGGGACAGGCCCCGCCGGAATGACGGGAATCATCCTTTTTGTGGCCTTGTAATTATTCACATAACGATTCTTCTAATACCTGATATTTATTCTTTAAACAGATATCTGTAAATCATGTCTGTAAATTCATCCATGAGGCGCTTGTCATCCAGGCTACCCATGAATTTTATTTTATGGGCAAAATTTTCTGCTGCGCTGTGAATAACAACAGCGGCTGCTTCCATGTCTTTGACCTGTATCTGATCTTTGAAAAAATCAAGGGCGGCTCCAATCTGTCTCAGCTCTTTTTCAGTTTCCTTATCATAGAGTAATTTGACCTCTGGGTCTGAATAACGGAGAACATGGGTTTCTCTGTGGAAATCAGGGGCCACGTCATATGCCAACAGTAGATTTTTCATGAAATGTCGAATAATCTGCAATGGAGAGAGCGCTTCCCAGTTTGTATTTTGATACCATATCCTGTCAAAGTGGTTCTCTAGGTAGATTTCAAGTACTTCTGTCAAAAGTTTTTTCTTGTCCGGGAAATATGAATAGAAGCTGCCTATGGCCACACCAGCTTCGGCAGCTATTTCCTTGGAGTTTGTCTTGTGGATTCCTTTTTTTGCGAACAGGCTAATGGCAGCTTCCATGACTCTGTTTTTTTTGTCTATGCTTCTTTTCTGTTTTGGAATTCTTGTTTTAGGTTTTACAGTGGTCATATATTATCCTGTTTACAGTTCAGTCATTCTTCACTGCTATTAATGCTATAAAACAGTAGCTTATTATGAATATGAACACTTAACACTGTAATTCGAGTTGTGATTCATGTTTTTATTGACTTCATTTTAAGTTATTCATATAAATTTTGAATATGAACTATGATTCATATTGCTTTTTGAGTTTCAAATAAACCAGCGATGATGAGCCTGTTAACAGCATTTAGCCATTTTGATCATTGTTGTGATATTCCTTCCATCAGCCGTGAGGCTTGTTAGGGGTTAGGCCATCGCATGCTGAAGGTTCAGCTACACTTATTCAAGAGGAATATAGCGCCTTAATTATTCGTCTAAATTAACTGATATATTAAATATATCAGTTAATCAAATTTTTTGAACTTTTCAGATAAAATAAGGGATAACCCCAAGTGAATGAAATAAGAGAATATATTAGATATGACAGCCTCAATCTTGTCTCTTACATAATTTACAGCGAAGACGGCGTTTCGATCTCACAGGGGATTGGGCGAACCCTTAATATGAGCCAGGGAGGTATTCTTCTTGAAATAGAAGGTTTGCTTGATGAAGATATAAAGAATATAAGCATGACCATAGCAATAGATGAGAATGTTATTAATGTGGACGGCAGGGTGGCGTTCACCCTTATTACTACGGCAGGGTTTACGGAATACGGCATTCAGTTCATGGAAACAGACATAAAGACTATTGAAATTATTGAGTGTTTTATTAATAGTTCTCTATATGAAACCCCAAAAAAGCCTCGTCTTTTGAGGAAAAAAGACTCAAGAATAGACAGCTTTAACCTGACCATAGTAAAAGAACACGAAATTATTCTGGAATACATTGATTCTTATAGAAAATTAGTTGAAAATATTGATAACAGTAATTTAATTATGAAAATAGAAAATCTCATGACATTTCTTAAAAAAGATTTGGTGAGTCATTTTTTCTTCGAGGAAAACGCGGTGTTTAAAGCTGCTCTTTATGGATACCACATAGATGAAGCAACTCATGACATCATCAATAAATTTAAAAATGATCATACTATTCTTATGACCAAACTGGATGAAATCCTGTCTTTTTTACGGATCATAAAAAATGAAGATAAAAAAGAAGGAGAGGATTCCTTAATAAGAAAAATATTTGTATTTCTGGGGCATACAAAAAAACATTGCAGAGAAGAATCAGAGATACTGACGTCTCTTATTAATTATGATTGGGAAAAAATGAGATATCTAAACTCTCTGCTGGAATAAAATGGTTGTTTAAAGCTCCAAATATGTGAGCTTGCCCATAAAATATTTGGAGGAATCTGTCACATGAAAATTTCTCGCAGGAATTTTATCAAGCGTTCTGCCCAAATGACATCAGCGGCTTTGTTTAGCGGCGTATTTGGATTTGGGACACTATCTGGTTGTTCCACAGATGATAATGATGGTCATCTTACTGGCTCAGCGCCCAATATTCTTTTGATCATGGTCGATCAAATGCAGACTCCACCTGAGGGATATGGCGCTGACGAAGGCGCTGCCCAGGGACTGAAGGAAGTTCTTGGATTCAGAAACCTGTCTTTAGGTAATGAATATGTCAAATATTTTCCTGGTCTTATGAGGTTAAGACAAAATTCAGTTGTAATGAGAAAAAACTACACTGCGTCGGCAGCCTGTGTGCCGAGCAGGACAGCAATCATGACAGGCCAGTATCCAAGCTTGACTGGTGTCGATCAGACAGACGGGCTATACAAGACAGCCTCTGACGTTCCGTTCCTTGACCCAGAGGGAACGCCCACAATTGGACACTGGTTCAGAGCCGCCGGATATTCGACGCATTATTTTGGTAAATGGCACGTTTCCGAGGCCGAGCCTCCGAAATATCTCGAGCCATGGGGGTTTTCCGAATGGGAGAAATCCTACCCTGAACCACATGGAGGAACAGCCGACAATACAGGAACTTATCGTGATGTCGAGTTTGCTGATAACGTAAAGAATTTTCTTGAAAACCAGAGGTCAAACGGAACCGGGAATCCCTGGTTCGCGGTGGCATCTCTTGTAAATCCCCATGACTGCAGCGCGTATCCAATCAACTGGCAAACGCCTCCAACGCCTTTGACATCTGACGGGAACGGAGTTGTTTCATGGGCAAATTATCCTCCTCCTGTGTCAATACCGGATCAGGGCCAGATGAGCCTGACAGGAGGAATACATGAGAATAACCAGTACAGAGTTGATTTGAATCCAGACGGTTTCCCCCAGAATAACAGTTCTCTGCCACGCACTTATAATGAAGCGCTTGATGACAAACCAAGCTGCCAGAAGGACTATTCACTGAAATGGGGACTTGCTTACGGAGCAAGCACAAATTACGGTCTCACTGGTACTGGTATAACGTCGCCTCTTCCGTTTCAGCTTAGTGAGGATGCAGCTGAATGGTCACTGAAATATAATCAGTTTTATTTTTACTGCCAGTACCTCGCTGAGTTGCAGATTCGAAAAATTCTTAGCTCGCTTGATGAAAACGGGCATACAAATAATACGATAGTAGTTTTTCTGTCTGATCACGGTGATATGACAGGCGCTCACGGCGGCATGATACAGAAATGGCACAACGCATATGAAGAATCAATAAGAGTGCCCATGGTTTTTTCATCGCCTCTCCTGAATGCAAACAAGAACGAAATACGTGAAATTATTCAACCGACCAGCTCTATAGACCTGGCGCCGACCCTTCTTGGCCTTGCAGGTTATAGCGGAAAACGTTTAAAGACTCTTATGGGGTCAATGAGTTTGGCATCAAATCCGAAGACTTTTGCCGGAGCCGATCTTTCTGGCCATGTCAGAGGAAAAAACAGCGGAACCATTACAGGCGCAGATGGCCGGGATCGGAACGGCGTTTTTTTCATGACCAATGACATGATAACTGAAATGGGCTCAAGCTACGATCCCACAAAGTGGGCTCAATACCAGGCATTCATATCCAGTGTAAACACACAAATAGATGCAGGGCTTGATCTGGCAAGGGGGCCAGTAAGACAGCCCAACAATGTACGTGCGCTGTGCACCGGAAACTGGAAAATGGTTCACTATGTTGATCCAAATTCTGTTGAATCTGATGAATGGGAACTTTATTGCCTGAAATCTGATCCTGTGGAGCAGGCTAATCTCGTTGATTTCAGAACAGGAGAGGTCAGGGATGATGTTTCAGTTCCGGGAATGACCTTAACAGAGCTAAAACAAAAAAACTTGCAGCTAAGAAAAGAGCTTTCCAGACAGGAATCGGTCATTATTGGCTGATAAACCTTTTATATTTAAAGATAAATTTATTTGACTCTGTTTTATTTTCAGTTATGAGAGCCTTCGGCGAGTCGCTTTTTGAAAAAAGCTCCGTAAAAACTTTATGATTTTGTCGGGTGCTTGGGAAACAATATTTTCGTTATTTTTGTAAGTTATTATTATCAGAGCAAGCAATCAAACTTAAAAAGAGTGCATAGTCATCCAAATTTATGAATATGGGATTTTGTCGACAAATAGCAGGCAAAAAAACGAGCCATGAAACCATATAAATCTGATGGCCCGGCAGAACACGCCTTTCACCTAATGGCAAAACCGGCAGGGCCAATCTGCAATATTAGTTGTGAATACTGCTTTTATAAAGAGAAAAAAAACTTTTTTCCTGATGATGTCGTTTTATGCATGTCTGAAAAAGTCCTCGAAGCTTACACAAGAGAATATATAAGAGCCCAGCCAGGGCCTTTTGTCCTTTTTGACTGGCAGGGCGGTGAACCTACGTTGATGGGTCTTGATTTTTTTCAGACGGCGCTTGATTTTCAAAAAAAATACGCTGACGGGAAACAGATTTCAAATACACTTCAGACAAACGGAACACTCATAGATGAAAAATGGTGTTCTTTTCTTTCAAAAAACAGATTCCTGGTGGGATTAAGCATGGACGGCCCGGAATTCGTTCATGACGCACACCGCGTTTACAGAGACGGGAAGCCAACTTTTGCAAAAGTTTTTGATTCTTTTAAAATGATGATGAAGCACGGGGTTGAAGTGAATGTTCTTGCCACTGTGAACAGGGAAAGCTCTCATAATCCGCTTGAGGTATACCACTTTTTCAGGGAGTCAGGTGTCAGATTCATCCAGTTTATACCCATAGTAGAAAGAGAGGCTGGCTTTGACCACGGAAACAGTTTCCTGTCTTTTGCAGCTCATCTATCTCTCACCCAAAAGATAAATTCTGCAATAGTGATGCGATTCAGTGTCGATCCTGAGCAATACGGTGAATTCCTGATACGGATTTTTGACGAGTGGATCAGAAATGATGTCGGCAGAATTTTTGTAATGAATTTTGAATGGGCTCTGGGATCTTGGGCAAGGGTTATGCCCGGAGTCTGCTATCTTGCTCCTTGTTGCGGCCAAAATATGATACTCGAACACAATGGCGATGTTTTTTCCTGCGACCATTTCATGTATCCCGATTATCGCCTTGGGAACATACTTGACGACAGTTTGAAATCAATGGTCGAATCAAGGAAACAGATGGAATTTGGAGCATCAAAAAAGACGGATCTTCCAGGATATTGTAGAAGTTGCGATTTTCTTTTTGCCTGTAACGGAGGATGCCCCAAACATCGATTCTCTGCATCTCCGGACGGTGATCCAGGATTAAATTACCTTTGCAACGGACTTAAGAAATTTTACAGTCACGTAGATCCATCAATGAAAAGCATGCTGGAATTAATACGCAGCGGTATCCCAGTACATAAAATCATGAGGTCAGAAAGCTAAGCCATAAATCTATTCGTGGTCATGTTTTATCTTCGGTGTTTCTTTTAAAAACGGGGAAATGGGTGTCCCAAAGATATGGTCGGATCATTTATTCGTTAAGCCACATAATTATTTTTTTGCGGAGCTTTTTTCAAAAAAGCGACTCTTCAAAGACTCTCGTAAATGGATGCCATATCAAGTCCGGCATGACGCTGAGACCTATTTATGACTTTTGCGAAACCATCATTTATTAACAGGGGCGGCAAGTACTTTTTCAAATCTGCTCAGATTATCATCGACTCCAACGGCAATAACAGTGTCTCCTGATTCAAATACAGACTCAAATGAGGGGTTGAAAAGCATTCTGCCGTCTTCTTTTTGGATTGCTATTATCATAATGTCGAACTGCTGTCTTATTCCCGAATCTTTCAATGTCTGGCCAATAAGAGGAGAATGGGATGTTACGACTATTTCATCCATTTGAATTCTTTTGTCTGTTTCGCCTAATGCATAATCAAGGAAGGAGGTGACATTTGGTCTTGTCAGTCTCATTGCCATCCTTACGGCTCCAATCTCGTAAGGTGATTCAACACGGTTGGCGCCTGCTGCAAAAAGCTTTTGCCTTGTATCATGATGGCTTGATCTGGCCATGATGAATATGTCAGGGTTAAGCTGCCTCGCCGTGAGCACAAGGAAAACATTGTCAATGTCTGTGGCAAGGGCTGCAACAAGAGCCTTTGCGTCCTTTATTCCAGCCTGAATCAAAACATGTTCCTTGGAGGCATCATCGCTGATATATGGAATCCTGTCTTTTTCCATGGTTGGGATAAGATCCTGGCTTTTTTCAATCACGACTACATTTTTGGGTTTTTTGGAAAGATTCTGGCATAAAACCCTGCCTATACGACCATATCCGCAAATAATATAATGATTTTTCATGATTTTGATTTTCCTGTCGATCCGTCTTCTTCCCATTATCAGCCTTATTCTACCTTCAACAAAGAACTGAACAAGGGCAGCAGTAACATACAGATTTAGCCCTCCACCAACCACTATCAAAAAAATGGTGAAGACTCTGCCTGTCTTGGTTATTCTGTGTACTTCACCATAGCCCACAGTTGTCAGGGTTATGATGGTCATGTAAAGGCCATCAAAGGGTTCCCATCCTTCTATGGACATATACCCGACAGTGCCGATCAAGACAATCAGGCAAAGGGCTGTAAGGGAGATTATCAGGTGTCTGGAGCTGTTCACGTTTGGTTTTAATTTCCTATATTATTGAGCGTATTTCTGACACAGGCCTATACTAATAATAAATGTTTATGACTTTTTGATAGTCCATCATTCTTGATGGAGTCGCAAAAAGTCTAAAAATGGCTTAATCGTCATGCCGAACTTGATCCGTCATCTCTGTAATTTCAGCCACTTCTGGTTTTAGGCCTGCGCCGGAATGACGTAATATGATTTTTTGCGAACTTGTCATTCTTATGTCTGTTTTTTGATATGGTTCATAAAATGGGTCCATCTCTGTAACCTTAAAAGCCGAAACCAAGTTCTAATATATACTGATTTTATCCTCACTTGAAACATCGACCCTGGCAAGCGTAATAACAGGCACTCCAAGAGAATCAAGCCTGTTTCTTCCTTTCTCAAAAACCTTTTCAATCACGCATCCTACTCCGCAAAGCATTGCTCCGCTTTTTGATACAATCGATGCCAAGGCTTCTATGGTATGACCGGTTGCAAGAAAATCGTCTATAATGATAATTCTGTCATCAGATTTCAGATATTTGGATGAAACATGCAGGGTTACGTTTTCATCTTTTGTTCTGCTTGGCGCGCTTGATGTAAATAGTTCTTCCTTCATTGTCTTTGGTTTCTTTTTTCTGGCAAAAACCATGGGGACGCCAAAAGATCTGGCCGTAGTAAGCGCCGGGGCTATTCCGCTTACTTCCGCTGTCAGAATTCTTGTTATGCCTGATACTCCTGACTCTTTAAAAAGTCTTGCGAATTCAGCGCCCATCTCTTCGGTGAGATCAGGATCAAGTTGATGATTGATTATGCTGTCAGCCTTAATTATGCCTCCGCCAAGATATTCTGACTCGTTTTTTAAGCGGCGGATGAGTTGATCCATTGTTCCCCCTTTAGAGGTTTGTTTATTCTTTTTATTCAGTTTCTGCACGACGCCGACACCTTTTTTTGACTTTTTGCGACCTTGCCAGTATTGACGGACTATCAAAAAGGCAGATAAAGGTGTCATGTCTGACTTGTTTTTTGATAATAGTATAAGCTGGACACTTTTTGACAGCCATTAAAGTCTTATCAGCTTTCCATTCTTCTGTTTAACCGGAACTGTGACTATTTCAGGGTCATGCGATGCCTTATAAACATTCATCTTGAGGAATATTTTTGAAAGAGGCCAGGCGAATGGAGATGTTATTGCTTCTGTTGGACATTTCATCTCGCAGTTGATGCAGCCTATGCAATCTTTTCCCCAAACAGGTTTTTTATCCTCATCCATTTCTATATTACATGTGGGACAGACTTTTTTGCAGATTCCGCATGAAATACAAAGATCTGAATTGACCTTGAAAAATTTAGTATAAATATGGTTGAAAAGATAAGGTGTGAGGAATAGTCTTTCGAGCTTGTTGAGAAATGCCGGGGCTTGGTCTTTGGGTATAGACGAATTATAATTGCCATTTGCAAGGCCTTTGCCGAATTTTTCAGCAATTGACAAGTCTTCCTCGTTCGGACGATCTGGAGAAAAAAGAGAACCTTCCCTTAAATATCCAAGAAACATGTCTGCGCCCCTGGTTGTTAGATATCCGGTTTCTCTGCCGTTTTTTTCCGTAAGCGTTTTTCTTATGAAGTTGCCGGCATCGCCCTTATAAGTTCCAAAAAGAATATAAACAAAAAATGGCTTTCCATTCAGGTCAGGAAGTTTTTCAATATATTCTGTAACGTTGAAAGGCGGTTTGTAGAAATATGTTGGAGCTCCAAATCCAATGATATCGTATTCATCGAAGCTTGACGGAGGATTCAGGTTGGCGTTAAGATTCACAAGATCTGTCGCCCATCCTTCAGCCTGAAACCCTGCTGCGATTGCTTCCCCTGTTTTTTTAGTTGTGCCGCCCTGAGAGAAATAAACAATAAGACATTTTTTCATCCGCAGTACCCCGTATGTTGTTTATTTGAGCATTTTTATTGCTGCTGAATTTTTTCAGTGGTTTTATATCACTTAACAATCTCCTGTGTAATAAAAAAGTATGTGCCATTGCAGCCCAAGTTTATGTTTTTTTCGTGAAGAAGCCAACGTATGCTTGATTAAAAGGGTCGCTTGAAATAACTTCATCAAAGGAATTTTTGAATTGATTGATGGAAGGTAAAAAACATGAACTTATCAGGCAAGAAAGCCGTTCTTTTAATATCTGCGGTCATTATCGTTATCGCTCTGACCGGGTGGGCCTTATTTGGTAAGAACGGAGATTCTGTCAAATACAGAACAGCGATTGCAAAAAAAGGTGATCTTGATGCAACCATCAGCGCAACAGGAACCATTGAACCAGAAGAGCTTGTGGACGTGGGGGCCCAGGTTGCGGGCAAGATCCTAAGCTTTGGCAAGGACGGATCCGGTAAATTGATAGATTATGGTTCAGTAGTGGAAGAGGGGATGAGGCTCGCCCTGATAGACGACTCTCTTTACAGGTACGACAGGGATCAGGCTCACGCTGCTTTTGAACAGGCAAAAGCTGATATATTGATCGCTGAGGCAGAACTTGGGCAGGCAGACACCAAATTGACCCAGACAGAAAGAGAATGGACCAGAACAAAAAAAGCCGGTGGTAAAGACGTCATTTCAGAAACAGACCTTGATGCTGCTCTTTCTGCCTACGAGTCTGCTAAAGATGGGCTTTCGCTATCAAAGGCAAGACTGATCCAAACAAAAAAGGCGGCCGTGAAGGCAGAATCCTTGCTGAAAAAAGCTCAGCAAAACCTTGATTACTGTACGATCATTTCTCCTGTGAATGGCGTAATAATAGACAGAAGGGTTAATATCGGCCAGACAGTGGTATCAAGTATGAGTGCCCCGAGTCTTTTTCTTATAGCTAAAGACTTAAAAAAACTTCAGATTTGGGTGGCTGTAAACGAAGCTGATATTGGCCGTATAAAACCTAAGCAATCTGTCTCATTTACTGTTGATGCCTGGCCAGGTGAGGTATTCAAAGGAGAGACAGGCAAAATACGCCTTAATGCAACAATGACCCAGAATGTTGTTACCTACACAGTTGAAGTAAATATTGATAATTCGGATGGAAAGCTTCTTCCTTACCTCTCTGCAAACGTAAAATTTCTAATTGACAGCAGAAAAGACATTCTTCTTGTTCCAAACGCTTCAATCAGATGGTCTCCGAATGAGGATAATATTGATCCTGACTTAAAAAAGAAAAAAAGAGGGGATAATGCTGCAACTGGTTCTGAGCCTAAAAAGTCAGCTGACGGAAATTCCGTTGGGAACGCTTCTGTATGGGTAAAGGACGGCAGATATGTAAAAAGCATAGCTGTGACAACCGGCCTTACCGATGGATCAAATACGGAAATCTCTGGTGGCGATCTGAAAGAAGGCACAGAGGTCATAATCGGTGAAGAAGTTGCTGAGGATAAAAACAGCAAATCCCAGGGCGGAAGCCCATTTACGCCTAAATTCGGCAGAAAGCCAAGATAGCGGATAATCTTTTACCGGCAAAATTATGAATCTTATTGAATTAAAAAACATATACAAGACATACCATCTTGAAGAAATGGAAGTTCCGGTTCTGAACGGAATAAGCTTAAGTATCGAAAAAGGCGAATATGTCGCTCTCATGGGAGCGTCTGGTTCAGGAAAAAGTACTCTGATGAATCTGCTGGGTTGTCTTGACAGGCCAACATCGGGTGAATTCTATTTAGATGGGCAGGATGTCGTATCAATGACTCCTGATGAAAGGGCCGTCTTAAGAAATCAGACAATAGGATTCATTTTTCAGAATTTTAATCTTCTTCCGCGAACATCGGCACGAGACAATGTCTCGATGCCGCTTTCTTACTCTCCAGCCAAAATGTCTGAAAAAGAGGTTAGAAAAAGGGCATCCGAACTTCTTGGTAATGTTGGACTCTCTGACCGGCTTAATCATGAACCATCCCAGCTTTCGGGCGGTCAACAGCAAAGGGTAGCAATAGCAAGATCGCTTGTGAATAAGCCGTCTATTATTCTTGCAGATGAACCAACAGGGAATCTGGACTCAAGGACAAGCAGGGAAATACTTGAAGTATTCAGGTATCTGAATGAAGAAGAAGGTGTCACGATCATTATTGTGACCCATGACGAATATACCGCAAAAGCCGCAAAGAGAATTGTTCGCATAGCAGATGGCCTGATTGACTCAGGAGCAGAATCCAGGGATGGATCATCATCATTGACAATTGACGGAGTTGTTCAAGGGAGCAGCGTCAAGCCGTCCTCCAATGCTGAAACAAGGCTCGAATCCGGAAGATTGCTCAATACCGCTGTTCATCTTAATTATATATTGAGTACAGCTGTCCATAGTCTTAAAAGAAATAAACTCAGAGCCGCACTGACGACCCTCGGAATTGTAATAGGCGTTGGCGCAGTGATTGCTATGATGGAAATTGGCAGAGGATCTTCGACAGCCATCCAGAAATCCATAGCAAGCATGGGGGCAAACAGTATTCTTGTCCTGCCGGGGTCTGCTTCAAGCGGCGGAGCCATGCATGGAGCAGGAAGCGCCATGACTCTTTCTCACCTGGACGCTGAAGCAATAGGCGCGGAATGTCCCTCGGTCAAAGCAGTAGCTCCGGTTATAAGGACAAGGGCACAGCTCGTTTATGGGAACAGAAACTGGGTACCTGCTTATATTTATGGTACAACAACAACATTCATTGATGTGCGTGAATGGCCTGTTTCAGAAGGAGAAATGTTTTCTGAAATGGATGTCAGAAATGCCAACAAGGTATGTGTGCTGGGGCAGAGCGTCGCAAAGGAGCTTTTCCAGGATTCTGATGCTGTTGGAAAGGAGCTGCGAGTTAAAAACGTTCCTTTCAAGGTTATTGGGGTTCTTGGTGCAAAGGGCGCCAATATGGTGGGTATGGATCAGGACGATATCTTCATAGCACCTTGGACGACCGTTAAGTTCAGAGTAACAGGAACTTCAAGCACCACCAGTTCTTCATCCACATCATCTTCTTCAACAAATTCCAGCGCAATGGGCAAACTGTATCCAGGGGCATCTGCCAGTCTTTATCCTGAACAGTCTGAAACCCAGGCTCTTAATACGCCGACTCCTGTCAGATTCATGAATGTGGATCAGATTATTGTGGCTGCCGGGTCATCAAGATTGGTTGAGAGTTCGGTTGCTGAAATTACAGGACTTCTCAGGGACAGACACAGACTGAAATCTGATGATCCTGATGATTTTAATATCCGTAATATGACTGAAATGACAAAAACCCTGACCGGTACTGCCAAGGTCATGACAAGACTGCTTCTCGCTGTTGCCATGATTTCCCTGCTTGTCGGCGGAGTAGGGATCATGAATATCATGCTGGTTTCCGTAATGGAAAGAACAAGGGAAATAGGGCTTAGAATGGCAGTCGGTGCCCAGGCGAAAAACATCATGCAGCAGTTTCTGACTGAATCCGTGCTTCTTTGTTTTCTCGGAGGGGCAGCGGGAATTCTTCTTGGCAGAAGTATATCAATGATAGTCAGGCTTGCACTCGGATGGCCGACGGAGCTTTCAATAGATGCGGTAATAATGGCTTTTGGTGTTTCAGCAGGCGTCGGTATTTTATTTGGGTATTATCCTGCATGGAAAGCGTCAAAACTCGACCCGATAATTGCGTTAAGATACGAGTAATTAATTATTTTCTTTGATTTTTTTCGAACATAGCCGGAGCTTAACAATGATTAATAATTGCAGACAGCTTGTATTATCAGTCTGTTTTATACAGTTTCTAATATTATGCGGTTGTGCTGTCGGAAATGATTATAAACAGCCGGACACAAAAATGCCTGAAACCTGGACTGGCATGGACAATAATACTGTAATAAGAGCTGATGCTGCAATGGATTCCGTATCTGAAACCTTGGAATGGTGGGCAATTTTCAAGGATCCTGTTATGTCATCGCTCATAAAAAAAGCTCTTGAAGCCAATCATGATCTCAGAATGGCCTCTTCAAGAGTAAGACAGGCAAGGGCCTATAAGACTTCGGCACTGTCCGGGCTATGGCCGAAGCTTGACGCAAATGCCTCATATAAGAAAAATGGTTCAGGAGAGTCTGAAAAATCTCTTGGTTCCGAAGATGAAACTCCGCTATCCATAAGAAATTCGAGTGAATATGAGAGTTTCAGGGCTGGCTTTGACGCCACCTGGGAGCTTGATTTTTTTGGAGGAAAAAGAAGAGAAGCCGAGGCTGCAGAAGCCGACATCAAGGCTTCGGAAGAAGATAAAAATGCCGTAGCGCTTACCGTTGCAGCAGAAATCGCAACTGATTATCTAAATCTCAGATCTGCCCAGGATCAGATCGAAATAGCCAAACGAAATATCGATGCGAATAAACGAATATCTGAAATCACGGAGAAAAAGTATAAGGCAGGTCTCGTTAGCAAGCTTGATTTGAATTCTTCAAGAGCCAGAGTTGCTGAATCCGAGGCAAGAATTCCTGAGCTTGAGGCCTATGAAAGGTCTCTTATTTACAGTATAGGGTTGCTCACAGGAGACGGCCCCAAAATTTTTGGATCTCTTTCAGAAAAAATGAATTTGCCTCCTTCGCCTCCTTCAATCCCAGTAGGGCTTCCTGCAGATCTTCTTAAAAGAAGACCGGATATTAAAAAAGCGGAAGCCCAGCTTAACGCTGCAACCGCCCGTACCGGATCTGCAAAGGCTGATTATTTTCCAAAGATTACCCTCACAGGTGATTTCGGGTATTCAGGAAACGATGCAGACACTTTTCTTAACTGGAGCAGTCGATCATGGTCTTTTGGCCCTGCTGTGAGTATCCCTGTATTTAATGCAGGCAGAATTGCCGCAAATATTGAGACTAAAAGTGCGATTGAAGAACAGGCACTAATAAATTATGAAAAAACAGTTCTTACAGCTTTAAAAGATGTTGAAACAGCTCTTTACAATTATTCAGCCGATATTAAAAAACATGCCCATCTTGCTTCATCAGCAAATGACAATTATGAGGCTGCAGAAATGTCAATGAGCCTTTATTCTGCCGGAAAAATCAATTACAGTCGTGTGCTTGACGCGCGTATCAGCCAGTACGGATCAGAAGAGGCGCTGGCTTCAAGCAACGGAAAGCTTGCAACAGATATCGTATCCATTTACAAATCCCTCGGAGGAGGCTGGGTTTATGATCAGAGTAGAAAAAATTAGTTAGAAAATTAAACTCAAAGTGTTTTTTAGATTTCAACATTTAAATGGAACATAACCATTTAAGAAAGATGCCTGGAATTCGTTCTGATATTTTGGAATTGCTATTTTTACCGTCATATTTTACATATTAACAGCATTGTATTCTCACTGACCAGCTTCATTATTCTAAGCCAGATTCATCAGCTCTTACCAAATTCAATTTTACTTGAAAAAACGCCATCATTTTAAGAAATCATTATTTTAGATGGTTTCAAATAAATTGTCAGGAGTTTGATAATCATACTGGCAGACTATTTATAAATAATAAAAGGGTGTGTCGCATGAGCATATTAGAAGATTTTCGCAACAGAAGCTTTGCTGAACAAATAACCATTCTCAATCAGATACAGGAAAGCAGGGACAATGAGGCAATATCGCATCTTTTCGAGCTGATGAAAAAGCCTCTTAATGACACAATGGTTGACCACCTTGTCGCGACAAGTCTGCAATCACTTTTGTCATACAATGAGAACATTGTCCTTGGCAAATTAAGAAGCGGAGATTTAAAGGAAAAGCTGTTATGCATGAACAGCGCCGCCATTAACGGATTCACGGCCGCAGTACCCCTTTTGCATGAAATTATAGAGGATCCCACAAATGAATCACTTTACAGCGATATTTTAATTTCTCTGGCAAGATTAAAGTCTCCTGAATCCTTGAATATTTTCAGAAAATTCATAAGCTATCCTGATGAGCTTGTATCAACATCATGCATTGAAATGCTCGGTGTATTCAGAGATATCGAATCCATCGAGATTCTGACTTCAATTATAAATAATGCAGAGCTTGATGATCAATATGAAGTCTGCACGCTTCAGGCAGGCATGGCTGTTCAGTCCCTCGCCTCTATCAAAACAGAAAAGGCCCTTTCTTTTCTTGTTTCAAAGATCCATCATAGGAATGCCACATTAAGAAGAAAAATCCAGGACGAATTGATAAAAATCGGGCCAGACATCATTCCATTCCTTGCTCCGATATTTTCAGAAAATGATAACGATAAAAAAATTCTTGCGTCAAATATACTGGGTTTTATAGGAAGCAGAAAAGGCGGGGAAGTCCTTGTTCAGGCTCTTGATTCAGGAAAGGCAGTTGATCCAAATATAAAATATGCCATTTACGAGGCTTTCGGAAGAATTCCTTTTTTAAAAGGGCTTATGTGTCTTGTTGATGCTCTACGCATTGAGAAAGATGGTCTTATTCTTCTGTCAGTTGTTACGGCCCTTAATGAACAGGTAAACCCAGGAGTAATCAGCGCAGTAAATGAGATAATCGCATCTGATAATGATCAGTCAAAAAGACTCATTCGAGCATTGGTGTCTGCCAAGGCAACAACAATATTCAAGAGCATCTATGAAAATGAAAAAAATACTGCGACGATACTTCCAGTAATAGCTGAGACAAAAGATCCTGAAACTCTTGAAGCTTTTAAATCTGTTCTTGCCTCAATTGAAGGAGACAGGGCCAAAAAAGATCTTGAAATATTATCACAGACTGAACTGTCCACATCTGAAAAAGGGCTCCTTGCAGTGGATGACTCAAAGGCCATGCTAAGTTTTTACAGATCCATTGCTGCTGAAATTGGTTTCAGGATAATAACGGCCATGAATGGAAAAGAGGCGCTTGATTTAATCGAGTCTGGTGAGTATTTTGATTTGATTATAACAGACATGAACATGCCTATTATGGATGGTATTGAGTTCACAAAGCAACTTCGTAACTTTATAGGCTATGAAGAAACTCCGGTAATTATGGTTACTACAGAATCTGAACAGTCCCAACGGGATCTTGCAGCAAGCGCTGGAATCAGCACATTTGTAACAAAACCTTTTACCATTGATATTATCAAAGAGAAAATCGACAATATATCAGGTTTATTATCACTCTGATTAAAATGTCAGGGCAATATAAATATTGCCCTGACATAGTCGCTTTGATTTGCCTAATCCCATTTTAGATTTGAATTACTATTGATGGAATTGCAAAAAATCAAAAAATGACTGTAGTGTCATGCCGGACTTGATCCGGAATCCTGTATTATCAGATACTTCTGGATTCCGGCCTGCGCGAATGACGAGAATCGGACTTTTTGCTACCTTATCACTATTCAGTGAAGGATCTCTGGAAAAGTTCGGCAATAGCTTTTTTTGCGTTGTCTTCAAGAAAACGTGTTCCTGTTCCGGTGAAATGGATATGTGATATTACAGGCTCATTTCCCGGTTTAAGTTTTTTCCATTCCTCCTGGGTCCATTCAAACCAAGCGTTTTGTTTCTGATCAAAAACAAAAAGAGGTTTGTTGCATATTTTGGCAAATTCTGCTCCCCAGCCGGTTCCGCCGCGAACAGTCTTGTCCTCCATTATTTCACCAATAACATATATTTCCTGTCCGCTGTTAATCTGAAACCAGATGCTCTGAAGAATTTTGCGGAACAATGGAGCTTTGGTGTAACTACGGTTCATGAGCTTAGAAATATATTCAAGGCTCACGTCGCCTTTTTTCAGCTCATTATGATTAAGATAGCGCAAGCCACGCTTTCTGGTAATATCATGCCCTTCAAAGGTATAATTAACCTCTTCAATCCCAAACTTTTCCGCATTAGCTCCAAACTCAGCTTCCGCACCCTTAATTCCACCGCTGAATAGTATGCAGTCTTCTTTTTTCATGAGTCATCCTTTCAAATGATTTTGTTTTCTGGATTGAGTACAGGATAGATAATTATTGAACAGTATGAAATCTGTTTGTTATTGATCTGTTTTTTATGCGGCAATAAATAAAAAGACAAGTATGTAAGACTCATATATCCCGCTTAATAATTATATTGGTTATGCCTTACTTTTGAGCCATCTTTGCTCGTAATCTTATGCTAATAACTTTTACAAGGTAGCAAAAAGTCCTATTACCGTCATTCCGGCGAAGGCCGGAATCCAGAAGCATCTGATAATACTGTATGCCGGATCAAGTCAGGCATGAAGCCAATGCCCTTTTTTGACTTTTTTCGAGACCATCAAATATAG
Source organism: Desulforegula conservatrix Mb1Pa (assembly GCF_000426225.1). Classification (NCBI taxonomy): domain Bacteria; kingdom Pseudomonadati; phylum Thermodesulfobacteriota; class Desulfobacteria; order Desulfobacterales; family Desulforegulaceae; genus Desulforegula; species Desulforegula conservatrix. Next base: position 14,096 of record NZ_AUEY01000007.1, on the reverse strand, counting down.
GTTTTAATGTTTTTGGACCATGACTTCTCAAGCACTGATGAAACTTGAACTCAGCCATATCTTTTTAAGATAACACTGATTTAAAACTATGCGTATCATTTTTTAAATATAAAATGGATTTTTACATAAATCAGCTCTGTGCAAGCCTGTTTTTGAAAAAAATGCTCAACAAGCCTGAGATTCTATGGCTGGGGGACCACCCATGCTGGCGATGGACGAATCTCATGACTTGTTGAGCCTATTAGGGGGAGGGGAGGTCGGCGGAATATAGGCTGTTCCGCCGGTGGGTATTCTGTCAGATATCGCGGCTTCTATTAATCTTAATTGGAATACTTGGTTTTCTTCTCATTATTTTTTCCATCTCAAAAAACAGATCCTGCTCTCTAATAATACCAATAACTTCATTGCTTTGAACAACCACAAGTCTTCTTGTCTGTAATGCAACCATTTTTAGTGATGCCTCAAGAAGAGTTGCGCATGCGTCAATTACAGGAGGAGGTGGCGTCATTATGTCTTTTAGTTTCATTTCAGAAAATCTCTTGAGCCTTGCAGAAAATCTGCCTTTCCAAAGGACTGTTGAAAGACTCAAAGACTTGCTGTCGCTATACGACATGTTCTTTAGATAATCAGGAAGAATCGAGGATATGAAGTTCCTAATTGTAACCATGCCTTCAACGCCTCCGTTATTATCAAGAACGAGAACAGATCTGTGTATTGTATCGAGAAAGCGTCCTGAAGTTTCCCTTATACTGAAAGAAGCTTTTATTGCCTCAATTGCCTCATAAACAGTCATATCTCCTTTCATGACAGTGTATTCCATGATCGGAATCATGACTCCCATGACTCTTTTTTCATCTGGCATTGCCCTTGTAATCTGCTTGAGATAGAGAACCTCCTCAATTACATTTGCAAGGCATTCAGTGCTTAAAGGCTTAATTAAATAATCATCTGCTCCGGAAGATAAAGCTTCCGAGGCAAGGGCTTTGTCTTCCGACGTTCCGATCGCAATGATTGGCAAATCGGCATAAACGGATTTATTCATTCTGATCATATCTGTATTGTATATGGTCAGGTCAACCACACCAATATCAGGAAATCGATCATCTCCATCCTGTGGCAGACCTGCATAATGGACATCCGCATTCGCACAGCAATTCTTCTCAAGATTCTTTTTTAAAAGCATCGCCGACTTTTTATCTGTGGAAGGCCACCATATTTTTATGTTTTGCAAAAAACCGGCTTTTTCCTTTTCCTCCTTGGCCGAATTAGAATCAGGTGTCGCAATGTAAAAGCCCTTGTATTGCAGGATACTTAATTTTTCTTCGTGTATTGCACTGTTTTCATTCATTAAACCTGACTCCATTGCAAATCTATACTTTCCCTTTATATGGCGCCAAGCTTTCTAAAGGGAAAAGTGGTTGGTATATTTCTTCACAAACCTGGGACGTAGAAAATAGTATCAGAGTTTTTGAAACGGCTTTTTTTAGCGTTTCTATGCTTTTGTCATCTTTTTCAATTATTTCCTTTGCATGTACAAACCTATTATGATTGAGGAAATCCGGCTTAAGTGCATGAATAATAATTGGAATCTGCGGAATTCGTTCATTAAGTATTTTTTCAAGGGATGTATGTTCTGCATCCGGAAGATCAGGATCCAAAATCAGGAGCATAGGATTACCTGCTGATCCTGAAATATGGTAAAGCATTTCAGATACTGTTCCGGCTTGCCTGACATTATATCCGTCTGATTTCAACTCCCGCATGATCAGAGACCTTATGTTTGGATTTTTGTCGGCAATCAGTATTATCAATAGACTAAGTGGCATTATTTTTTCCCGGCTTATATTTTTTTTGGATTTAAGCAGCAAATAATGTGCCAGATATCTTGAAATTCACAAAATGTGTTAATGCTTTAGAATTTAATAGATTGGCCGGAGTTCCAGCATATTAAAGTAAAAAATATAAAAAAAATGTGTAAATCTTTTTTACACCTTGTAAATAAACTGTGTTATCGATTTCAATATTTATGACGTGTTTCCAAAAATCAGATTCCGCATAATCATAAGAAACCCGGATAAAGTAAGCTGTTTCAATAATGGTATATGAATTGCTTACTAAGATTGGGCTAAATAATATATTAATGAGGACTCATGAAACAAAATAGATTCTCTCTTCGAGCAAGGCTTTTTGTCTTACTTGGTTTAATGATATTCCAAAATATCGCTGGCCCTTGCCTGACCATATATTTTACCGTGCAAACAAAAAATAAATTCACCTCGGTAATAGAAAGAGACATGGAGTCGCTTCTGAATGCCATGCGTCTTGAAAAAGCTCTTGTCATGCAGAAAGGATTTGCAACTTATTATTTCCTGACAGGTTCCAAGGAATGGCTTGAAAGTCTTAAAGGTTACCATGAACAGTTCAATGAGGCTTTGAACAGGTCTCAAAACAATTCATCAATTGAGCAAACCAAGATTATCCTTAATGAGATTGAAAGTCGATATGTCAAATACGTTGAAGGAAGAGAAAGGGTCATAAGTCTTTATTCCGAAGGAAAAAAGGAAGAAGGGGCAAATCTTCACTGGAAGGTGAGGGAACAGTTTTTTGCAATTTATAATCTATGTGAGAATTATAAAAAAGTATTTGAAGAGCACATAAATCTTACGAAAAAAGAATATGATTCCTCTTTCAATATAATGATTTGGATACTGTGGTTGTCGCTGCCATCAGGACTTGGAGTAGGCTTACTCTGTAGTTTTGTTTTATACAAAAAAGTTTTTGTTCCGATAAGAAGACTCGCCACAGGTGAGGGAAAAGATAAGACAAGCATTATTAAAGGGGATGAACTGGTCGCCCTTAAAGTTAGAGTCAAGGGGCTGGAAGATAATTTTGACGAGACGAAATCTCTGCTCGAAGAAAGCAGGGAACATCTGATGCAGACTGAAAAACTTGCCCTGATAGGCAAACTGGCCGCAGGTGTCGCACACAGCGTAAGAAATCCTTTGACATCAGTAAAAATGAGACTTTTTTCTCTTCAAAGAGATTTGAGACTCAATGAAATTCAAAAAGAGGATTTTGAAGTAATTTCAGAAGAAATCAGGCATATTGATACAATTCTTAAAAATTTTCTTGAGTTTTCAAGGTCTCCGAAGCTTAAACTCCAGTTTGTAAGTCCCTCGGACGTTGTCGATATGACACTTGTGTTGTTAAAGCACAGGCTTGAATCCTATGAAACTGAAGTCGATATAAGCAGGGAAAACGGACGTCTCCCTCTTATAAAGATTGACCAGGAACATCTGAAGGAAGCACTTGTAAATATACTGATAAACGCATGTGATGCAATTATTAGAGAAGGTAAAATCAGTATCATGGAATATACCAAAAGATCTGATAATGGTGAAAAGCTTGCTGTAATAAAAATATCTGACAATGGTCCAGGAATACCTGAAAAATTCAGGGATAAAATATTTGATCCTTTTTTTACTCAAAAAGAAGAAGGAACTGGCCTTGGCTTGAGTATCGCTGCTCATATAATACAGCGTCATGGCGGTAAACTGACACTATTGCCGGATGAACCAGGTCGCGGTGCTGTTTTTGAGATATCACTTCCATTCAAGGAGGAAGAGAGTGACTAAAATTCTGGTAGTAGATGATGACCCCCAGTTGAGGCAGAGTTTTGAAAGACTTCTTCTTAGAGAAGGCTATGAAACACTTACTGCGCCATCAGCCGAAGAGGGTATTAAAAAAGTAACGTCTTTTAAACCCGATCTCATCATCATGGATGTTCGTATGTCAGGAATGACAGGCCTCGAAGCATTCAAAATCATAAAGGAAATAGACGCAAAAATCCCTGTTATAATAATGACTGCTTATGGTACCACCGATTCAGCAATCGAGGCTACAAAACTTGGTGCTTTTGATTATATTCTTAAACCATTTGATATACCTGATGTCCTCAGTCTTATAGACAAAGCCATAAAAGCAGGTCATTTCATGAAAGCACAGGTTAAATTGGGCGACAAGGATGATAATGATGCATATGATAATATCGAAACAGATGCCATAATCGGAAACAGCCCGGTTATGCAAGAAGTTTATAAAGCCATTGGAAGGGCTGCACCTACAGACGCAACTGTATTGATAAGAGGGGAGAGCGGAACAGGCAAAGAGCTTGTTGCAAGGGCGATATATCAGCACAGCTTAAGATCAGACCATGCGTTTCAGATAATAAACTGCGTTGCAATACCGGAAACTCTTCTGGAAAGTGAACTTTTCGGATATGAAAAAGGCGCTTTCACAGGTGCTGTTAACAGAAGAATAGGTAAGATTGAGCAAGCCAATCACGGGACGGTTTTTCTTGATGAAATAGGTGACATGCCCCTCAATATTCAGTCAAAGATTCTCAGACTTCTTCAGGAAAGAAGCATTGAAAGGCTTGGCGGTAGAAGTCCGATCCCTGTTGATGTCAGAATAATTGCAGCCACCAATGTTGATCTTGAAAAAGCTGTCGAAGACGGCAGATTCCGTGAGGATTTGTATTACAGGTTAAAGGTTGTAAATCTTGAGCTTCCCCCAATTCGAAAAAGAAAGCAGGATATCCCCCTTCTTGCAAATTATTTTCTTGCCCAGTATGCCAGGGAAATAGACAGCGAAATACCTGAATTAACAACAGAATCCATTGAAACTCTTAAAGCTTACAACTGGCCTGGGAATGTAAGAGAACTTGCCAACAGCATGCATAAGCTACTTATATTTAACAGAGGCTATGCTCTTACTTCTGATGATATTCAGGAAGCCATCGGTGCCCAGGTTGTCAGCAAAAAGACGGATGAAAAAGAAAAAGATCTTGCTCCCGAAAGTTTTGAAAAGCATCTCAGATTATGGATCAGAGAAATGCTTACAGAAAGCTACGGAAAATGTTATGATGAATTAATGGACAAAATTGCATATATAATAATCAGCGAAGCTTTGGAGCAGACCCGTGGGAACCGCAGTCAGGCAGCAAAAATGCTTGGTTTCTCAAGGCCGACACTTCTGGCTAAAATTGAAAAATTCCAGATGACCATCCATACATCCGTAACCTGATATTAATGAGTAGAATTGCAAAATCAATTATTTCATCGTGGATTGCCCATAAAAACACCAGTGCCTCAGCAGCAATCGCCTTTTATACAATTTTCTCCATAACTCCGCTTCTTGCAATAGGAGTTGGCGCCGCAGGCCTTTTTATAAGTACGGCTGATGCAAAAAATGAGATAGTTTCACAAATACACAGAATCGCCAGCCCGGAAGCTGCGGCCATTGTAAAAACTGTTCTTATGAATTTCCAGGTTCCTGAAACCGGTAGATTCGCTTCTACCATACTTGTCTTTCTCATGATTTACTCAGCTTCAATGGTTTTTGATGAATTAAGTAGCGCCTTGAACAGAATTTTTGGTCTGAAACGCCAGGATAATCAAAGAGAACAGTTTTTTATTTATATAAAGGGAAGGCTGATATCCGGATTATTTGCGTTTTCAGCAGGTTTTTTGGTGGTGGCCAATTTTTTTGTGTCTGCTTTTTTGACAGTATTTGAAAAATTTATTGATTTCTTTCCTCAATTCACAGAGATCACTTCACTTAATTGGATAGTAATTTTAAACCAATGCGTGTCTTTTTTTGTTGTGACCCTGATTTTTTTATTATTCTTCAAATTTTTACCCCGAAAAAAACCATCAATGTCGAAGATGCTTCCAGGAATAATAATAAGCGCATTTTTATTTGAATGCGGGAAGTATTTGCTGAAGCTTTACCTTACAAGAACAATGATGGCGTCATCATTCGGGGCCGGAGGAACTCTCGTTGCAGCAATTGTATGGGTTTATTATTCTGTTCAGATCATACTTCTTGGAGCCGAAATTTCAAACTATATAGAAAGCAGATCCTTACATAATCTACCTAAATCAATCAGAAGACTTAAAAGAAACTGTTAGTACAAATACAAATTTAGGGCATTCGTGTTTATCATAATAAAATATTTATTATGTCTGATAAGATATATTATGTAAACTAAAAGAGCTGCTGCCTTGAATCATATGAATCCACTCCCATTACCGTCATTCCGGCGTAGGCCGGAATCAGGAAGTACCTGATGCTTATCAATTTTGATTCATTGTCTGAATCTGAGTATTTTTTTTGGGGCTTTGCATTTCAAATTTGGTATAAGTTATTCCTGAAATGAATCCCACCAGAAAAATAACCGCAAATACTAAAAAAAATATCAGTATATACGCAAAATTTGAGCTTCTTCTTTTTTTGCTTCTATTCATTCGCTTTTGATTGAAGGCCATATCAAAAGCGAGCATGCCATCCTCGAATTTCTGGTATATGATTCCGCATTTAGGACATTCAGCAGCAGGTATAAGTATATCATCGAGGGGCTTTCTTAAGTAGCCACATCTTGTACAGATCTTTTTATTTTCGATCATCGTCTTTCTTTCAAGGGATAAATAATAATTTTTTTAATTACGAATTTATCTTTTGTCAATACTTAATCGCCGTTTATTTGATAAACAAAACTCATGTATTTTGTACTTAAGTAAAACCTTATTTGTGCCGATACACATAAAAAAACTATTTATTGCTATTCTGCATCATAAATTTCAAGGAGATATGAAATGAATACTATAGGATCAAATATAAATTCTTATATGGATAGCATTAAAAACCAATCCGATCAGAATCTTCAGGTTCAGACAAGTTCAACAAGCGTGCAGGTCAGACAGACAAAGACTGCTGAGATGGAGCTGGTTACAAAAGAAGGCGATAAGATTACCCTGTCGTTTTCGTCAGATGCTAGTTCTGGATATTCTACATATAATCAGAATGGCAGACTTGATGATGTTTCGTGGGCTACTTCTGTTGAGTCTGCATATGCAGAGGCTGAATTAAACACTTCAATTAAAATTGAAGGAGATTTAAATAAAGACGAGTTAAAAGATATTATGAAGGCCGTGAAAAATTTAGAAAAAGCCATGAATAAAATGATCAATGGCAATATGGACGGTGCAGTTGATACTTTGCTTGATGCTGCAGACGGGAAAACCATATCTTCCTTTGAGTCCTCCATATCATTTTCAAAAAGCGTGGAAATAGAAAAACAGTACCAATCAACTTTAGTGTCCGAATTGCCTGAGGAATCCACATCGCCTGTAGCGGAAGCAGGCACGGATAATCAGCCAGTTGCTGCCCTGCCCGAAACTAATCCTGAAAATCAGATTGACCGACCAGTTCAAACTGGTATCCAAGATTATGTAAAAACTGAAATGCAAAAACTTGTTGATGATCTTAGGGACGCATCCAATAAAAGCAAAATTCCAAATTCGGTTTTACGTCCTTCATTTGAAAATTTTTTCGATAAAAAGATTGAAGACGCTGACAAAAACTTTCTTAAAGACTCAGGAGTTATAGATTATTTCAAGCAAATGAGAAAAAATATGCTTGATGGACTTCTTCCAGATAACAAGAAGATCTCACAAATCGAAGAATAATTTGATTCTCAGTTTGATTGTCAGGCATTGGCAATAGGGGCGATTCACAATGAACCGCCCTACTCTTCCTATCTTAAATGCTGTATCATGTCCTTTTTGTTATTGCCTAATTCATGTCATGAAAATTTTTCCGGAATATCGGTAATTGGACTTTTTGAGATCTTGTCAAAATTTAAATAACTCGAAATGGATTATGAACTATTTCATTTTGAAAAGAAATTCGCTTAATTTTTCACAAAGAGATTCAGGCCACACATCTGATTTTAAAAAAATTTCCTGCTCTTCAGGAGTAATGGCATTTTTAATAGCTGGTGGCAAACTTTTGAATGCCTCCATTCTCTCATCATTTTTTTTACCGGTTTTGTTTTTTTTATCTTTCATTTTATTTTCTTATCAAAAATTTACTTTTTCGTGTTTGTCGAGCATCCTCACAAGTTCTTTTTCCCAGTCATATCCTCCCGATTTTAAGGCAAGTTCTTCTGCTATATGCCTTGGGGCCATACCAGATGACTGGTTTCTGCCAAGCCCCTGTAAACATGAAGGGCAGTTTGTAAGAATAACTCCTTGATGAATTTCATTTTTTTCAAGCGCCTCGTTTATTGATACGCGCTTTTTATCAAGCATTCTGGAGGTGATATCAGGTCTGCTCAGTGCCATGGTACCAGCCTCGCTGCAGCAGTGTGATGTGGATTTCATATTGAAACCACATTTCTGTTCCAGAAGTTTTGTTGCCTTTCCGCCCATGGAATCATGGCATGGGGCATGATAAAATCTCATTTCTGAACAGCTGATTTCAAGACCTGAAGAGATCGCGTATTCACTTACATCCATGAGGTTACAGTCAAAAAGTTCCGGCACTTTGATGTTCTCAAGTTCTTCCTTACATGTGCCGCAGCTTACAACTACGGCATCAAATTTCACATCCTGCATCATTTCCCTTATATGGGAAAGAATTATTGTGTCTCTTAATGTTACCTGGCTGTGCTGCATTTCCCTTGCATTGGCCTTTACCGGAAAGCCGCAGCATAGATATGATGGAGGAAGGACAACACGCACTCCTGATTTAAGAAGAATGTAAATTGCAGCTTTGGATACCTGGGAAAACAATCTTTCAGATCCGCATCCAGGAAAATAGAATACTGTCCTATCTGTATCAGACTCAGGTTCTATTACAAGTGCCTGATGATGGGTTATTTTTGGAAGAATGCTCCTTAAAGTATCATTGGATGATTTAGGAACCGGAGATTTAAAAAGAAGCATAGGCTTCAGATTTTTTATCCAATCATAACGCACCTTGGATAATATTTCTGAAGTTTTTCTCTGAATGAATCCCCCTCCCTGTAAGACAATCTTTCTGAAAATTGCATTAAAATATCTTGATCGGCTTTTAAGATATCTTAAGGTTAGCCATGTCTGGGGCGCAGTTCTCTTGTATTTGAGACTGACAAGAATCTCTCTTTCAAGAAGGGACACTTCCGCAGTGTCTATATCAACAGGACAAGGTGCCTTGCATTTATGGCATAGAGTACAGTGATCCGCAATCTCCTCAAGATATCTGAGCATTGGGAATTTACCAGAATGCCATCTTTGAGCTTCGTACATCAGGGCTTCAATGATTGAAGCTATTGCAAGGTTTTTATTTCTTGGATGATAAAACATGTTTGCCGCCGGATAATAGGTGCAGCATGATGGCTTGCATTTTGAACACCTTATGCATTTTGCAATCATTCCGGACAGATTCTCAAGGGAGTTATATTTAAGAATCCCTGCTTCAAGTCCAAGAAGATTGAATGAAGGAGTAAAAACCTGATCAGGAACATCGGGGTCTGACAATTTCCCTGGATTCATAGTTCCCTTTGGGTCAACTCTTTTTCTGTATTCATCAAGATCAACGACTCTTGAACGATCAAGGTATTTCATCTTAGTAATGCCAATACCGTGCTCACCGCTTACAACACCGCCAAGATCAACGGCTTTTTCCATGACCTTGTCCGCTGCCATGCTTGCCCTTGCCATCATTTCTCTGTCATTTGAAAAAACAGGTATGTTTACGTGGACGTTGCCGTCACCTGCATGCATATGAGTAGCAAGAACAATCAGCCTTTTTCTTTCTGCGTCGCTTATCTCAAGTATTTTTTCAAACACCCCTGAATAGCCCATGAATGTGTCATTCAAATTTTCAATAAGAGTTGATATGGGCATTGCATGCTTTATGTCTTCATTTGATATTTTTTCGTATGAAGCATACGAGTCATCACAGCAGATTTTTGCATGTGGTACTTTTGACGCATAAAGTTCAGCGTCCTCTATAGGAATATGGCTTTCAATGAAATTGCAGATTCTTCTGATTGCTGTTCTCTGATTATGCTTTTCTTCCTCAAAATTGTAATGATCAACGAAATTTGCAAAATCCGCCAGGGCGTGGAGAGGAAGAACAATATCCTCATTGAGTTTAAAGGCATTGGTTCTTGCTGAAATTGCACCAAGTTTTTTTCGGTCGGCCCAGAATCTCTCTGATTCCTGTTTGTCTTTTGAAAAAGCTACGAATGTATTTGAATATGGAGCAAGAAGCTCGGCAAGTTTAAGTCTGCCCCTCTCAAGCTGTTCTTCATTATGCGCCACAATATCAACAAGCAGGACAGCCTTTGGGCTTTTAATCATATCCGGGGATTTGATTTTATAGTTTATGGCTTTGATGTATTCCTCGTCAAAATGTTCAAGTGCCTGAAGAGCCTCTTCACCCTTGTTTATAAATGACTGGGAAATGGCAACTATAACCTTGCTTGCCTCATCCATGTCATTGCCGTAGAACTCAAGACATGCAGTGGCTTTATGCTCATACGCTGTATAAAGAATGAAATAGGCTGATGTTATTATTCCGTCAGTCCCTTCTTTCTGAACACCTGGTAGTCCGCCGAGAGCCTTGTTGGTTATGTCTTTCCAGAGTCCCGGCTTCCTTATTTCATCTCCGCGCAATTGTATGTTGGTAACAAGACCGCCACTTTCATCCCTTATGTCGAAATTGACTGTATCATCATGGAGGATTTTTCTTACCTTGTGATCTGTTCGTGTTACTTCCCAGAATTTTCCACCCGGCATGGCCATTTTGTAAGAAACAATATTATCTATGGCTGTTCCCCAAAGAACGGCAGTCTTTCCGCCAGCGTTTTCAGCAATATTACCACCAATTGTCGAAGCCCATGCACTTGTCGGATCTGTTGCAAATACAAAACCTTTGGATGAAGCATAATTCATTGCGCTTTCAGTAACAACTCCGGCTTCAACTTCAAGTACGGGCATTTCGACTATTCTGCCTGATTCATCCGTAAAGCTTTTTGTGTGAATCCCTCTGATGCGGTTGAGTTTTTCAGTATTTATCATCACACAGTTTTCGCTTACAGGAACACTGCCGCCTGTAAGCCCGGTTCCAGCTCCCCTTGGAATAACATGGAGTCCTAATTTTTCCACAGCTTTAAGAAGAGGCGCTATTTGTTTTTCATCATAAGGCCTCAGGATGGCGATGGGAAGGTACAGACGCCAGTCGGTTGCATCTGTTGCATGGCTTATGAGTGCGAACGGATCAAAAAGGATATTCTCTTTACCAATAATTGGGGAAAGAGTCCTTTTGATTTTCATTCTCTTAAATGAAACTGAATTGAGTTCTCTTTTAAGCTTTTTTGTTTCCTCTCCGCATTTTTTTACAATAAACCTGACATCTTCATTATCTCTGCCTTTATTTGTAAGATATTCCAGATCAGCCTTGACTGTTTTGAAAAAATAGTGCCGTCTGAAGACAGAGTCTGCAAGTTCTTGATATATAAAAGGATTTCTTCTTAAAACAAAAAGATCCCCCATAAAACGCATGAGCAGTCTGGCTGATCGTCCTGATATTCTCTGCGAACGGAGACTCTCAAGACGTTCCCATACATCGTAGCCCATGAACAGCTTAACTATCTGGGCATCATCAGCTGAAGTGTAATTATAAGGAATCTCACGATATTCTTCGGTATGCATTCTTTTTTCCCCTGTGCCAGCCTTATATTATTCAGAAGTAACTTCATACAGAGCTGAGCATTACAAAACAGATAATACAAAATGTATCAAGTATAAAATCATATACAATATATTGATATTTTTATTCGACTTCAATATAATATCAATTATCAATATTCGGTGCATGGTTTTTAGGGCGTTCGTTAAAAAAGGCGCCCTGCAGGAGTTCAGTATTAAAACTGAACAGAGGCAAAAATCAGCCCTGCTCCCTGGTTTTCATAAAGGTTATTTGTGGCCAGTCATCCATGACAAATTTAAGCTGCCACTCGCTAGTGGTCATAAATGCGAGATGGCCCTCAGAATCCTTTGCCAGGTTGTGGCTGTATTTTTTTTCAAATTCATCGATTGTTTTTTTATCATCAGCCCTTATCCATCTGGCGACACTAAGTTCTACAGGTTCGTAAATGGCATCGACGCTGTATTCAGCTTTAAGTCTTGCCATTGTAACGTCGAACTGAAGTACGCCCACGGCACCCAATATATAGTCGCTACCTTTTATTGGTCTGAAATACTGAACTGCGCCCTCTTCTGCAAGCTGTGTAAGGCCTTTCTGGAGCTGCTTGAGTTTAAGCGGGTTTTTAAGAATAACCCTTCTGAAATGTTCAGGAGCAAAATTTGGAATTCCTGTAAATTTCAAAACTTCCTTTGTTGAAAAAGTATCGCCTATTTTGATTGTGCCGTGGTTATGGAGACCAATAATATCACCCGGGAAAGCATCGTCTATGTTTGCTCTGTCCTGGGCCATGAAGATTATGGCGTTTGAGAGATTGATATCTTTATCCATTCTGTGATGTTTAACCTTCATCCCCCTCGTAAATCTGCCTGAACAAATCCTTAGAAAAGCAATTCTGTCCCTGTGGGATGGATCCATATTTGCCTGGATTTTAAATACAAATCCAGAGAACTCATTCTCGTAAGGAGAGACTTCCCTTGTTTCAGTTTCCCTTGAATCAGGATGCGGTGCCATTTCCACAAAAGCGTCGAGAAGTTCTCTTACACCGAAGTTGTTGATGGCACTGCCAAAAAAAACAGGAGACTGATTGCCTTTTAGAAAATGATCATAGTCAAAAGGGCTAGCTGCTCCTTCAAGCAGTTCTATGTCACCCCTAAGTTCCCGTGCAAGGGACTCTCCCACGAGATTATCAAGGGTCTTGTCATATATATCTGTGATGACAATGCTGTCATTTGTTATTATTTCTTCGCCCGGTTTGAACAATTGCAAAGATTTCGAATATAGATTGTAAACCCCTTTAAATCTCTTTCCCATTCCGATTGGCCAAGTCATGGGAACGCATTCTATCTGAAGGTTTTCTTCAATATCAGAAAGAAGATCAAGAGGCGCAAGGCCGTCCCTGTCTAGCTTATTTATGAATGTGATAATGGGAGTATTGCGCATTCTGCATACTTCCATTAGTTTCTTTGTCTGGGTTTCAACGCCTTTTGCGCTGTCAATCACCATCAGAGCGCTGTCTACAGCAGTTAAAACCCTGTAAGTATCTTCGGAAAAGTCCTTGTGGCCAGGAGTATCAAGAAGATTGACCTCAAATTCTCTGTAATTGAACTTCATAACCGAAGTTGTTACAGAAATACCGCGCTCCTGTTCAATGGCCATCCAGTCACTGGTTGCATGACGATCGGTTTTTCTCGACTTAACCGCTCCAGCCTGTTGAATGGCACCGCCAAAAAGGAGAAGCTTTTCTGTAAGAGTTGTCTTACCAGCGTCGGGGTGGCTTATGATTCCAAATGTACGGCGTTTTTCGACTTCCTTCTTGAAAGCTTTCTCGCTTAAAATTTCATTCATCTTATAATCCTGCAAAATGCTTAAACTGCCAAATCAATACTGAAAACAAGAGCAGAATAATATACATCATTTATTGAAAATTGTAAGAGAAACATTGCGTACAGTGATTTATGAAAAATATCGATACTTTCTAAGCATTTAGAATCCATATGTATATTTATTACACAGCTATCAGCAGCAGACACTTCATCATAGATAATAAATACACAAGCTCTGGCATTGGTCTCTTTGATGCCAACGGATCAATCTCTCCGATATATTAATAAATACTGTAAAATCTGATATTTATAAAAAAAAGGGGGAGTATAAATACACATGGCACGCCTATTGCTAATATAGTTTCAACAAAAACAAATTGTCTGTAAAAATTTTTTCATTCTTCTCTCCCCTTTGATCTGACGGTTAGTTTGGCCACTGGCCGTCAGATCTGCAAAACGGCTTAATGCCTTATTAGAAAAAGGCTTAGCATATAAAACGCAGTGCACATACTCCCCTTGCTTGAAGGGCAGGTTGAAAAACCTGCCCTTATTTGTTTGCCCGGCAAAGCCGTGCCCCCGTCTGTTTGAAAGAAAGCAGAGATGCCCCGTCCGAGGGGAAATCAATCCGAATCGCAAGGGCGCTACTGGTAACGGTAGGGTTTGAAGGAAGCGACAGGAAGAGAATGGTACATAGCGAAAGCGAACCTGATACGGCTCGTGCAGAGGGTAAGGCTG
>NZ_AUEY01000006.1 GCF_000426225.1 Desulforegula conservatrix Mb1Pa | reverse complement strand
GTGGCTCAAGTAGTAGGCTTTATAAAGGGGAAGAGTGCAATAAGCATTGCAAGGAATTATGGTGGCCGGAAAAAGAATTTTACTGGTCAGAATTTTTGGGCAAGAGGCTATTATGTCTCGACAGTTGGCAAAGATGAGCTGGCGGTTCGAGAGTATATTAGAAAACAAGAATATGAGGACCGCAGAATTGAACAGTTAAGACTGTTTGATTAATCACCTTTAGGTGATCCCCATTTTTTACCGCTTTGAGCGGTTCAGAATTCCATGCCACCGGCTTTGCCGGTGGTCGGTGACTGCGGGCCACTCCTGTTAATACCTGGGATTTTTATTTGACAGGGCCGCAAAAGGTCAGATTTCCGTCATGCCGGCGAAGGCCTGAATCCAGAAGTTTCTGAAATACTGGATGCCGGATAAATCCCGGCATGACGCAACCTCCTTATTTTGAGTTTTTGCGAGACCATCAATTGTGGCTTTAGTCATTGAACCGTAATGGTGGGAAGGCTTTTGGCATGCGTACCCCGCGTTGTGATAATCAGGCATTAATAAAAAAACAGAGAGCTTATGAAACGACTCAATGGATTATTTGATTTTCTGGGCAGATGGAGAAGTTCACGGGACATGCTCCCGTTTCTCGTTCTTTTCAGAAAGTTCAGAAGCATACTCGAGAGGAACAACAAAATCCTCGAACTGATGAGCGACATGGGCGACAAGCTTGGCGGCGAGTATGTTTTTGACAGGCAATACATTAAGGATGCCTGTGAAATGGCCAGTGACAATGTTTTTAAACTGATTTCAGATCTTTGCATTCTGACGAAATCAGACAATGTCGAGCTTTTTGTCGCATTTGAGCGCATACAGCATGAACTTCATGAAGAATTATCCGGCCGCAGGGTTGTTCCGACTGTAAGCCCTGTCATTTCCATAGACAATGTGAACGGTGATTTTAAGGAGGAGGTTGGCAACAAGTTTGCCGTGATTGGTGATATAAAAAGTTTTTTGGGACTTCCAACTCCTGATGGGTTTGTGTTTACGACCAAAGCGTTTTTTGATTTCATGGAATACGGCGGGCATTTGAAATACGCGCAAAAACTTCTTGCCTCATGGAGGAATGAAGAACTGCCTTTTGATGCCATATGCGATGAAATTGTAAAACGAATTCTGTCATCACCTATACCAAAAGATATTATCGCAGGAATGAATTCTGCTCTTAAAGCTATTTCAAAAAAGCATAAGGGCGAAGAGCTGATGTTCGCCGTCAGAAGCAGCGCCTGGGGAGAGGACAGCGGCTTCAGCTTTGCGGGGCAGTATGAAAGCGTTTTGAACGTGTCCAAGGATGGGATTCCTGACGCTTACAGAAAGGTTGTTGCCAGTGCGTATACCCATGAGGCCTGGCATTACAGGCTTCACAGGGGATTTCGGGAACATGAGATGGCAATGGCTGTGGGATGCCAGTTAATGGTTTCTGCTGTTGCAAGCGGAGCAATGTATACTTACGCTCCTCTTCCGCTTGAAAAAGAAGCAATGGTAATAAGCTCTGCATGGGGACTTGGCCCGGCAGTGGTGCAGGGAACAGCTGAATCTGACATGTTTATCCTTGACAGGATGCCGCCCCACAAGGTCCTTTCCGAGGAAGTTGATCTTCACAAGGACAAAATGCTTGTTTCCGATTCCTCAGGTGGGACTGTATGGAAAGATACGCCTGAAAGGCTGCGAAGAAGGTCTTCGCTTTCTCCTTATCAGATAGAGTATCTTGCCCAGTCTGCGATGAACATAGAGAGATATTATAAAAGGCCCCAGGACGTGGAATGGGCGTTTGATGACAAGGGAGAGCTATACATCCTCCAGGCAAGGCCTCTCAATATAAGGCCTGAGATTCCGCAGGCAAGAACCGATGTCGGTCTTGCCACAAGGTCTGCCGAGATAATATTTTCAGGTAAGGGCACTGTGGTTCAGCAGGGTGTGGCATCAGGGAAAGTATATATTGCGCTTAAAGATGATGATCTTAATGATTTTCCTTACGGTTCCATTCTCGTTACAAGGCATACGTCTCCCAAATATGGACGCGTTATGCCGAGGGCTCATGGAATCATAACAGACATAGGTTCTCCGACAGGACATATGGCTACCCTTGCAAGGGAGTACCGCATCCCGGCTATTGTGGGAACTGATGTAGCGACCGGTCTTCTTGAGACAGGAGACGAGATTACCATGGACGCAACTAGGAATACCATATACCGGGGCTCGGTCAAGGAGCTTACCAGGTTCGAACTGGCCGAGCAGGAAGTTTTTGAGGAAACATATGAGTACAGGCTTCTTAAAAGACTGCTCAGGAAAATTTATCCACTTCATCTTGTGGATTCAAGAACCAGGGATTTTAGACCGGAAAAATGCCTGACTTTTCATGATATTACAAGATACGTCCATGAAAAGGCTGTGGAAAAGCTCATTGATCTAAGTGAAAATTATCAGAAATATCATGACAGGGTTCCCAAACGTTTCAAATCGAAACTGCCGCTTGGCCTAATGGTCATAGACATTGATGGCGGTCTTGATGCCCCCCAGGAAGCAAAAACAGTGGCTCTTGAAAATATTGCCTCCATGCCTTTAAAGGCTCTTTTGGAAGGCCTTGTAAATTCAGGCATGTGGGGAACTGAGCCTGTTTCAATGGATATAGGCAGTTTCATGTCAAGTCTCACCCGAACCCTTGTTTCAACGCACTCCTCCCAGAATAGTTCGACTGAGCGTAATCTTGCCGTTGTTTCAAGGGAGTACATGAACCTTAATCTCAAGCTGGGATATCATTATACGGTTGTTAATGCCTTTATCGATGATGAGCCCAATGATAATTATGTTTTTTTCAGATTCATGGGCGGAGTCACGGATTTCGGACGAAGATCAAGGCGGGCAAGATTTATTGCAGGAATTCTGGAGCACCTCGATTTCCTTGTTGAGCTTCACGGGGATCTTGTGGCCGGGCGTCTGAAAAAAATGTCAAAAGAGAGAATGTGTTCAAGAACAATGATAATAGGCGCACTTATAGGATACACCCGCCAGCTTGATGTTGAAATGGCCACTGACAGCCATATAGCGCATTTTCATTCTGATTTTCTGGAGAAAGTTAAACCAATGATGGAGGCATTCAATGGCAGAGCATAATATTTCCGTTAGCGGATCACAAAAGACCAGAATTTTGATTCTGGACGACGAGGCGATAGTCTGCAAGCGTCTGTCTCCGGCATTTCAGAAAGCCGGATATTCTGTCGAAACATTCAATGACAGTGCTTCGGCAAAGGCGAGAATCGACACCGACCGTTTTGATATTGTAATAACAGATCTCAAAATGGAAGGGTTGGATGGCATGAAATTCCTTGAGCATGTGAAGGAAACATGGCCCGAGACTTCTGTCATTGTAATCACAGGTTTTGCGACGCCTGATACAGCCAAGGAATCCTTCCGTAAAGGAGCTTTTGACTTTGTTGCAAAACCTTTCAAGCTGGGTGAGATTCTGGATACAGTTAAAAGACTTGAGGCAAAAATAAAGGGATAGCAGAAAGCGGGATTGTGGCTGAACATTACAGAAGCAGGATTTAAAAAACGTCGCTGCTTTTTTATAAAAATCCCAAACCCCAAAATTGATAAGATCGCAAAAAGTCCAATCCTCGTCATTCCGGCACAGGCCGGACCAGAAGTGGTTGAAATTACTGGATGCCGTATCAAGTCCTGCATGACGCCGATGCCTTTTGGGGGCTTTTTGCGAGTTCATCAAAATTCAAATTCGAATATTAGAAATTGACCATACAAGGCATGACTCATGTTCTTTCCGTTCAAAAAACAAAAAAATCAGCCTGTTGCAAATGATTTTCCTGAATCTGTGAGGGCGCTCTTCCTGAAATTCAGGCGTATACAGAAGCTGAATACCAAAGCGCTCGAAATAATGGCGGAAATGGACAGGGTTCTTGGCGGGGAATATATTTTTGACAGGGCTTTCATGGAAAGCTCGATCAGGAGGCTTGGAGAGCTTGTTTATCATATCGTCTACTGCATCAACGCAATGTCCGGAAACAGGTATATAAGGCTCTACGACCGCTTTCAGGAGATAAGGGATATTCTTGATGACATCCTTGGCGGAGGAATGGGGCCTTTTGCACAAAAGTTTGCGCTTTCATACGGAAATATCGGTTGGGAGCTGGAACCGATCGTCGGTTCTCTGAATATATGCCTCGCAGAAGCCCGTTATCATCTTGATATCCCAGCTCCTGACGGTTTTGCGGTCACAATGTCGGGATGTGATAATTTTTTCAGGCACGCAAGGCAGAATGATAAAGAGTTTATGAGCTCTGATCTTGGAAATGCAATTATCGAGGAATTTGAAGTCTTTTTACAAAGAAACAGCAAGGTTACCGAAGTACAGATCCGGGCAATTCATCTTGCCGGAGAAGATAATGAATTTCATGAAATATCAAGTATATGCCAAGCGACGCCTGAAAAGGTTCTTGCAACGTGCTGTAGAGTTCTTTTGGATTATAAAGAAAAAAATACTAAAAACGGCAACGATGAAATGCGTGTCGCTCTTGCAGTTCATGAACATATTGATGCAGGAATTGCAGGCAAGGTAAGAGCTGAGACCATGCATGGATTCCCTGCCGGAGTCATAAGAATTACTGCATCAAATCCAGGCGGGCCTGAAAATCCTTTCAAAGATACGGAAAACTATATTGTCAAAAAAATCTTTCCGTATGGTCTTATAAGGTCAGAAATCATTCCAAAGTCTGAAGATACTCCTTTTGTTTCCGCCTCAAAAGGCTTTCAGCTTACCAGCAATGGACTCCAGCGTGGCCATGCTCTTCTCAGGCCCGAATTTCTTAAATCTCTTGCTGAAAATGCCGTGAAATTCTGGAGGATGACCGGAGAAAACCATGAATTTGCATGGATAAAAAGAGAATCCGGCGGCCCTGTTTTCATTGATATTAAAACAGTAGATCCTTTGCGTGAAAAAACACTTTCAGCCTCGCAGACATTTTCAGAAGCTTATGAAGCCGAAATAATCATTTCAGGAGGAGAAACCGTTCAGTCAGGAGCTTCAGCCGGAATTATCAGTCATGTCAGGGAGGATGACAGCCTGGATTCGTTTCCTCATGGGGCAATAGCCGTTGCAAAAACGGCGAGTCCGAGACTTTTCCCCTTTTTAAGAAAGGCCTCGGCATTTATTACAGAAATAGGAAGCCCCATAGGACATCTTGCGACGGTTGCAAGGGAGCTTCGGGTTCCCTCGATTTTTGGCCTTGAAAGAGCCCTTGAAATGCTTCCTCCAGGGTTGGAAGCGACTGTTGATGCATCAGGAAAAACCATCTACAGGGGCATAGTAGAAAGCGTAATGGTCGAAGCTGGCCTTGATACAGGGCTTATGCCAGGAGATGAGGAATATGCCTCCCTAAGACGTCTCCTGAGGTGGATAACTCCGCTCGGACTTACGGATCCAAACACAGACGACTATTCAGCCTCGGGCTGCCGTACCTACCACGACATCATTCATTTTGCCCATGAATGCTCTGTGGCAAGACTCCTTGGCATAAAGTATCCTGGGGCAGGGGATTTGAGATCATATGCCCAAAAAATTGAACTCAGCGTGCCGCTTGATCTTTTTCTGATTGATCTTGGAGGCGCCATCGCATCGGAATGTTCAGACAGAATAAGGATAGACCAGATTGAGTCTGTACCTCTGAAGGCTTTCCTGTCCGGGATAAACGACAGGGAAATGTGGCTGGATTCCCCGGTTCCCATAAGTTTTTCAGACATTGTTTCAGGCATGGCAAAAATGCCTTCAGCAACAGGGGCTTCAACCGGTATTCCAAAATATTCTGGAACAAATCATGTCATCGCAGCGGACAGTTATATGAATCTCGGCTTACTGCTCGGCTATCACTACACCATCGTAGACAGTTATTTCGGCAGCTTGCCCAGCCAGAACTACATATATTTCAGGTTTGCTGGAGGTTTTGCCGACGATACTCGCAAAAATATCAGGGCAGGATTCATAAAAGCTGTTCTTGAAGAAATGGACTTCAAGGTGGATATCAAGGCTGATCTTGTAATCGGAAAACTGAAAATGGCAAAACCTGATGAAATGAAACACTGTCTTATAAGACTCGGACAGCTTTCCGCTTTCACCAGGCAGATGGATGTAGTGATGACAGATTCAGGAATCATGGAAAATCTTCTTGATGAATTCAGAAAGCTGGGTGCGCAATGAAAAAGATCATCGGTTTTCTACATTCAAAATGGACAAGATGGCGCCTGAAAAAAATAACGGCAGCCCTTTATGAGCTGAAGGCAAGATATCATACGTTCAGGATAATTCTTTCAAATAATGAAACTGCCCTTGAACTTCTTAAGTCCATTGACCAGACAATGAGATCCTCGGCAATGTCGTGGGACAGCCTTTCATCGGAAATTGATGAGCTTCTTGAGACAACTTATGAACTTGTTGACGGTCTTGTCAGAATCGGAAAGGGTTCCCATGCAGCCCTTTATGCAAGGCACAGTTCCCTGTCAGCAGAAATCAGAAAACAGCTTGAGTCAGCAATAAACTCTCACAGGGCTTCTTTCTGTGTCTTTCTTGACGATTTTCAGTCTGACATGGCAGGGGTCGCAGGCTCCAAGGCCTCAAATCTCGCATTTCTGAAAAAAGCCGGTTTTCAGGTTCCCGATGGCTTTGTACTTACTGCACCAGCATGCTCTGAGATACTTTCGTCCAATGGAATTGATTCCTTCATAAAACAGAGGCTTCAGAGAATGGAGAATGCTCCGTCCCTGAATGCTGCGGAACTTGATGCAGATTCTGCTGAAATCAGAAAGCGGATAATGGATGCAAGAATTCCTGTGGAGCTTGAAAATGAACTTCGTGTTTTCCATGAAAGACTGACCGGCAATTCAGGCAATGCAATGTCTGTCAGGAGCAGCGCCCTTGCCGAGGACAAAGCCGATCATTCCTTTGCAGGACAGTTCAAGAGTATTCTCAACGTCATTTTTTTCGAAAGCCTGAAAAATGCGATTCTGGATGTTATCGCAAGCAGTTTCAGTCCAAGGGCCATTATTTACAGGATGAACGCAGGCCTTCCGCTCGTAGGCAGCGATATGGCCGTTCTGTGCCAGCTCATGGCTGATGCGAGGGCTGCCGGTGTTATGTTCACGGTTAATCCGTCAGATAATCAGGCCGATAATCAGGCCGATAATACATCCGGGCCTGAAAAAGGAAGAATGCTCATAAGCGCGGTTCCTGGCCTTGGAATATCAGCTGTGGGCGGGAGCGCTCCGGCCGATCTTTACATGCCCTTGAGGGACAGGCCCGAGGATATTCCTTTTTCAGAATGGTCAAAACTTGCTTTTAAAAACAGGCGCTGCGTGGCTTCTTCCGGGGAAGGCATTATGAGTGAAGAGATTTCCTTTGATGCCGGAGAGATGTCGGTTCTGTCCTTTGACGAGGCATGCAGACTGGCAAGATGCGGCCGCATGGTGGAAAGCCTTTACGGAAAGCCCCAGGATATTGAATGGGCAATTGATGAATGCGGCGGGATTTCTCTTCTCCAGTCAAGGGAAATAAGGCTTGGCCCTAAAAAGAGTCAAAAGTTTGATCCTTCTCAAGGTGGGGTTCTGCTATCCGGGGGTGTCTGCGCGTCAAACGGAAGATGCGCTGGAAAGGCTGTGCTTGTGAGCTCAGCCGAAGATGTCAAGGCAGTGAAAAAAGATATTGAGACTCCCTATATTATGGTTCTTCGCCAGAGCATGGTTGATGCTGCTGCCTGGCTTGATTGCTTTGAGGGGATTGTGGTTGACCTTGGAAATCCTGCGGATCATCTTTCTTGTGTGGCAAGGGAGTATGGCATTCCTATGCTGACATCAACCGGAATCGCCTCTTCTACTCTGAAAGACGGTGACTGGATAATTCTTGATGCAGATTCCGCATCGGTCCGCAGGGCTCCTGAAGGAATAACATCATACACAAGGAGAAAAAAGACGGTCGTAAAAGCGCCGGAAGATTCTGTTTCAACTCATTTTCCGGCCCTTGCCAGACTTCGTAAAATGATTGAGCCCCTGAATCTTACGGATAGCTATGGCCCGACATTTTCGATTAAGGAGTGCAGATCCGTTCACGATATTATCCGCTACGTCCATGAAATGGCTGTGCTTTCCATGTTTGATGCCGGCGATGCCCTTCTTGAGGATGCAGGTTCCATGGTTCACCGGCTTGACGAGGGGATTCCGTTTCATTTTCTGATTCTTGACCTTGGTGGCGGTATTTCACCTGGAAAAAAAGGCATGAAAATACGACCCTCAGATATTTATTCATCGCCTTTCCTTTCTCTCTGGGAAGGAATCTCAACTCCTGGACTGCGCTGGAATCAGGCTCCGCCTGCTCCGGCCATATCCGGGCTTTTCACCAAGGCAATGCTCGATGAAAGAAGCGCAAGGCCGGTTGGTAACCAGAATTACGCCATGATCACCAGGGATTATCTGAATCTGAACGCAAGGGTGGATTTCCATTTTGCGATGGTCGACGCTGTATGCGGAATCAATCCACGGGGGAATCATATCAGATTCAGATTCAAGGGA
Source organism: Desulforegula conservatrix Mb1Pa (assembly GCF_000426225.1). Taxonomy (NCBI): domain Bacteria; kingdom Pseudomonadati; phylum Thermodesulfobacteriota; class Desulfobacteria; order Desulfobacterales; family Desulforegulaceae; genus Desulforegula; species Desulforegula conservatrix. The sequence continues at coordinate 89,685 of NZ_AUEY01000006.1, read as the reverse complement.
GGAGGCACCACTGCTGTTCAGAGGGAACGCAGGGCCCGGTTTGTTGTTCAGGTAATGAAGGAATACGGATTCTCATGCCAGCAGCATGAAGATCTTGTGACGGCCTCAATTTTTGAACTCAGGGCAGAGGATATAAGGGAAAGACTCGTAATGACAGGCAGGCTGCTCGGATTCAGCCGTCTTCTTGACGCTGTCATGGATGATGACGAGGCCCCTGCAAAGGTCGCAGATGCTTTTATGAAAGGTGATTACGCTCTGGGTGGAATGCACGGAGATCAAGAAGCTCAAAAAACAGCTGAATGAATATAAACAAAACATTTTTCCAGTCAGAAAGGAGGATCTCATGGCAATTATTAGTATTTCAAGAGCGTATTGCAGCAAGGGCAAACTTATTGCGGAAAAGGTTGCGGAACGGCTCAAATATGAATGCATTTCAAGCGAAATCATTCTTGAAGCCTCTGACACCTTCAACGTGACGGAAATAAAACTGTCCGAGGCAATGTATAAAGGCCCTTCCTTTCTTGAAAAAGTTACGAGGAGTAAAGAGATCTATATCGCATATATAAGAGCGGCGCTTCTCAATTATATGAAAAGAGGCAATGTTGTTTATCATGGTGTGGCAGGCCATTTTTTTCTACAGGGAATAAGCCATGCCATCAAGGCAAGGATAATCGCAGATTTTGACAGCAGGGTTTCTGAACTGATGGCAAGGGAAAAAACAACAGAATTCCAGGCAATGAAGACCCTTGTCTGTTACGACAAAGAAAGGCGCAGATGGTCTAAATCCATATATGACATAGATACGACAGACCCAAGCCTTTATGATCTGATACTGAATATCAATCATATTTCAATTGATGACTGTGTGAACATGATATGTCATGCAGCTGCATTTTCTTCTTTCCAGCCAACTGCCGAGTCTAAAAAGAATTTGAACGATCTTAGTATGGCAGCTACGGCAAAAGCGCTGATAATTAACAAATATTTTGACGCCGTGGTCAGCTCAGATGATGGCCACCTGACTGTTTTATTTCCCAAAAGGGTTTCAAACAGGAAACAGGTTGTGGCCGGAATCGAAAATCTCCTTAAAAATATGTCCGGCATAAACAAGATGGACATAATGGTCGAAGAGGAAGTCACGGCAGGCTCGCTGATGTATATGGCAAACCGCTGATTTGAAATGGCTGTGCTTCGGTTAAATGCTGAAATCTATAAATAAATTATTTTTGACAAGGTCTCAAAAAGTCAGACTTCCGTCATTCCGGCGGGGCCTGTCCCGGTGAAAACCGAGAGCCGGAATACGGAAATAATTGAAATACTGGATGCCGGATCAAGTCCGGCATGGCCCTGAAGCTTTTTTTCGGGTTTTTGCGAGAGCATCAACGTCGGAGGCAATCCTTATTCGAATGTTTTTATGATGCCTATTTTTTCATATACCGGTCTGATCATTTTCCGTATGTCAGGAAGTTTTCTTGCAAAGACCGCAGCACAGATAATGCAGCAGAGCCCTCCTATGAAAAGTGTCTCAGGGGCGCCGATATGACTTGCAAGCGTACCGGCCCAGAGGCTTCCGAATGGAGCCATGCCTATGAAGGCCATGGTGAAAAAGCTCATTACCCTGCCGCGTTTGTCATCATCGACAATGGTCTGAAGTATCGTGTTGCTTGCAGCCATCTGCACCATCATTCCGAATCCTGACAGAAACAGCATCGTCATTGAAAACCATAAAACCTTGGACATGGAAAAAAATAATAGGCCGCAGCCAAAGAGAAATGTTGCTGAAGCTATAATTTTTCCAAGTCCGAAAACATTTTTTCGTGATGCAAGGAACAGGGCTCCGCAGAGAGCTCCGACCCCTGAAGCTGCCATGAGAAAACCGAGGGTGTGGGGCCCGCCATGAAGGATGTCACTTGCGAAAACAGGCAGAAGCACCATGAATGGCACACCGGTTAAACTTACAATGCCAAGCTGAAGAATTATCGCCTTGATCGGCATAAAACCGAAGGCATAATTAAATCCTTCTCTAAGACCTTTCAGGGCTGACTTATGTTCAGAACTAATTCTGCTCTTTATGTTTTTCATGAGTACCAGGGAAAAAATCACTGCCACATAACTGCCCGCATTTAAGAAAAAACAGATCCCTTCGCCAAAAGCGGCAATCATTATGCCTGCTATTGTAGGGCCTATCATGCGGGCAATATTAACCATCGAGGAGTTAAGCGCAATGGCATTTCCAAGGAGAGATTTGTCGTCCACCATTTCTATAACAAAAGACTGGCGAGTCGGGATGTCAAATGCATTCACCAGTCCTATAAAAAGGCTGAGAGCCGGAATATGCCAAACCTTGATGGAGTCTGTGAGAATGAGAATACCCAAAAATAGAGCCTGAAGCATGGAAAGCGCCTGGGTCAGAATTATCAGCCTGTGCTTGTTTATTCTGTCAGCCAGAACGCCTGCAAAAGGAGCGATAAAAAACGAGGGGATCTGGCTACAGAAGCCGACAACGCCTAAAAGCGCGGCTGAATGTGTCATCCTGTAAACCAGCCAGCTCATGGCTGTCTGCTGCACCCAGGTTCCTATAAGGGATACTCCCTGGCCAGCCATGAAAAGTCTGTAGTTTTTTGAAGACAGGGCGCGGAAAGTTGTTTTTGTCCGGTTCAATTCAAATTCGCCTTTTTTATTACCAAACACATTGGCCATACTCATGGCAGTCAAGTTTGACAAAGTCGCAAAAAGTCCGATTTTCGTCATTCCAGCGAAGTCCGGAATCCAGAAGTGTCTGAAAATACTATATGCAGGATAAAGTCCTGTCTGACGCCGTTGCCATTTTTAAGTTTTTGCGAGTCCATCAAGTTTATATTAATCAGGAATAATCATAAGTGCAATCAGTGTAAGAAATATATAAAGAATATAAAAATGAAGATGACCGTGCTGTAGTTTTCTGATTGCAGTGAGTCTGTCGCTTACCAGGTGAAGTAGCGGAAGATATATTTTTTCAAGGACAGTTTCAGGAACATGGCTTGAGAATCTTGAGCTTTTTGGGAAAACAGACTTTATTTCCGGCTTATGGATTGTTGGCCAGAGAACTCCGGCAAACAGCCCTATTATCGTATCTGCAAATGAAGAAGCTGTGTATTGCATTCGGGGCGTAGGTTCGGTATAGCCGCATCCCCATGTCGTGCTCTTTTCGGAAGAAGCCTTTCTTATCCTCGCAAAATATAGACAAACAATGACAGATATAAGCGCAATCGCCATGATTGATATCCATTTAAAGGGAACAGCTTCGGCAAGGGCAATGTCAATCGCGGCTGAATGGTTCCAAACCCTGACAGCTGATTCCAGAACAGGCACAAGCATAAATGGTACAACGCCGATGAATACGCATATTGACGCAAGTACGGCCATGGGTATGCGCATGCTTAGGCCCGCTTCATGATCATGTTCTTGAAGCTGAAAACGTTCGGTTCCCAGAAAAACCACACCAAAAACCTTTACAAAACAGGCAAGCGCGAGTCCTCCGATAAGGGCAAGACATGGCGCAGCAAGAGCGCATGCTGCGGCAGATGCACCGTTCCCGCGTGCGGCGCTGCTGAAAAGCCCCAGATAAATAAAAAATTCGCTCACAAAACCATTCAGGGGAGGAAGCCCGCATATGGCAACTGCTCCGGTCAGAAAAAATGCGGCTGTCCAGGGCATTTTGCGCAGGAGTCCTCCCATCCGGTCAATCTCTCTTGTACCGACAGCGTGGATGACAGAACCTGCCCCAAAAAAGAGCAGCGCCTTGAATATAGCGTGGTTCATGACGTGCAGCAGGGCTCCTGCCATTCCAAGTATAATGAGTATTGACGATTTTTCTGATATTCCGATCAGGGAAAGTCCGATTCCCATCATGATAATTCCGATGTTTTCTATACTGTGATAGGCAAGAAGACGTTTTAAATCGTGCTGGGCTATGGCGAAAACCACCCCGAGAACACCTGAAACCACACCGACAGTCAGTATGGTAATTCCCCACCAGAGAGGAATGGCTTTGAAGAATGAAAGCAGGCGTAAAATACCATAAATACCGATTTTAAGAATGATCCCTGACATTACGGCCGAAACATGACTCGGAGCGTTTGCATGTGCAGATGGCAGCCATACATGGAAAGGCATTATTCCAGCCTTGATGCCGAATCCGAAAATACCGAGAAAAAAAAGGACTGTTGCCATGAAATTTCCTGCTTCTATGGATCCTGAACCAGGGAAAGCAAATGAACCAGAGGCATAATTAAGCATTGCGAAGAGTACAAACAGAGCAAGGGTGCCAATATGTGTGCAGATCAGATACAGGATACCTGCTTCACGAACTTCTGTGTCCGAATCATCTGCTGTTAAAACAAAAAATGCAGATATGGCCATTATTTCCCAGGCAAAAAGAAAAAGAGCCGCGGACCCGGCCATTACAACCCAGAGAATGGCTGAAGCCAGGGCTCCGAAAAAAAAAGTGAGTCGCCGGATGTTTTGCAAATTATCTTTGGCCGGCCAGTATTCGATGGAATAAATGCTGGCGCAAGCAGTTATTATGAAAACAGGAATCATGAAAAATGCTGAAAGGGAATCAACGGAACATATCATGGGACCCAGCGGCAAATGCCAGTTCAATTTGATGACTGTTTCAGTTTGGCTGGCAAGAACAGATATTGCTCCTGTCAGTCCTGTCAAGGCTGACAGCACCATCAGGCCCGCAGAAATACGCTGTCCGGCAGCCGGAGCAATAATCCCGAAAAGAATTGGAATGCCAGAGGCCAAAGAAATAAATGAAGACAAAATAATAAGTAAGACAGGCCATGATTCAATACTGGTTTCCATCATTTTGGCCTCCCTGGAGAACTGTCTATTTCCTTAAAAACGGCCATGATTGTTTCCTTGCTATCCTGATTTTGAAGAACGCTCCTCAAACGTTTTTCACGCAGCGCAAAGGCAAGTCGTGATAAAAGATGCAGATGTACTTTTACTGTGGGGCTTGTCAACGTAAACAGGATATTAACAGGCTTGGCGTCAAAGGCCTCGAAATCAATCGGCGTTTCAAGAAAACAGAGCGCAATCTTGGGTTTTGGGATCCGGAGCATGATGGGATTGCGGACGTGGGGTATTGCGATCCCGTCGCCGATGGCGGTTGTCCCCATGGCTTCCCTTGTTAAAAGTACCTGAAGGATAAATTCAGGATCCAGTTTATCCGGCAGATTGAGGCATTCCACAACATTTCTGAGAACAGTCTCCTTGTCATTCCCCTTGACTCCGAAATGAATGCCTCCTGATTCAATTGCTTCCATGAGGGTTGGCATGTGAATGTTTTCGTCATCATTTACTTTGAAAATTTCAGGATCTACCTTTAATCCTCTTTCTGTTGCCCATTCCAGAAGATCTGTCCTGTTTATCATTAGCTCGCCGCTTATCATTTCCGCCGGAAGGCCGTCCTTTTTTATCCAGCTCTGAATGACATTTTCAGTGACATTTATGGCTATGGCCGCATCCGATGTTTTTAACAGCATTAGAGATTCCTGAAGGATTAGATTGATGCGCCGTCTTGAAAGCATCCTAACTCATAACAAATCAAGCTGAAGGCGCAGAGTCTTGTCTATTTTTGCCATGATCGCTTTGGGTAAAAAACCTATACGTTCACCGATCACTCTGGATTTGTTGATGGTTATAATTATATGGGAGCTTACCTTTGCATCTTTCCCAAGTCCGTTTGAAACAGCAGGGATAAATGTCTCGAATTCATAAATTCTATCGAGATTGGAAAAGGCAAGCGGCAGAATGGTGACAACTGGTGAAAATTCGTTGCTTATATTGTTGCTGACCACAAGACAGGGGCAGAGATTTTTATTGTCTTTTTCAATATTTGGAAGGCTGACCTGGTATATTCCGCAACGTTTAAACATCAGGCTTCTCCATAAAAGCGGATTCGAATTTCTTGAGGACATCCACTGTCTCTTCGACAGTAGCCATGTATCCCTCAATGAGTTTCAGATGAGCTCTGTTTTTTATTTCCGAGAGTTTCTCGTCCGCCGCATCTTCAAGAAACTGACTCAGACCGAGCTGTCCATAGAGGGCCTTGATGTCATCCGCAATGTGGGTGGGAAGGGTGATATTGAGTCTGGTATTCACCATATAAAACTCCTGGATGTCTGATATTCTTATTGACGTATAAAAAAGTATAACATATTCTTTAGTAACATGTCATTAATATTCTAAATTCTGTCAGCCAGTGAATCTTTACATGGCCTTATGGTCATGCCAAATCCTAAAGTCTTTTCGGGCAAACCGCAGGCAAATAGCATAAAGGGGGCAGCCTCATGACAGATACCATAATACATTGCCTTGTTTTGCTGACGATGCCGCTTCTGCTTCCAGGAGTCATCGCTAAAACCAAGGCCGTATTCGCAGGACGCACAGGTTCTCCATGCTTTCAGTATTATTATGATTTTTTCAAGCTGCTCCGCAAAAATTCGGTTTTCAGCGAAACAACGACCTGGGTTTTCAAGGCCGGGCCTGTCATCAATCTGGCAGCAACTATCATTGCTGCCATGCTTGTGCCGTTCGGACGCCATCATTCTCCTGTGTCATTCAGCGGAGACATTATCCTCTTCGCCTATCTTTGGGGTCTGGCACGTTTTTTCACGACAATAGCGGCCCTTGATACAGGCTCAAGTTTCGAGGGAATGGGCGCTGCCCGCGAAGTTACTTTTTCATGTCTTGCCGAGCCGACATTATTTTTCGTCATGCTGACCATGTCCAGGTTGAGTGATTCTCTCTCTCTTTCCGAAATGCTTGGTTTCGCCACTCCGGCTATATGGTTCAAGGCTGGATCAACCATGGTTCTGATAGTTATTTCCCTGTTCATTATTCTGCTTGCCGAAAACTGCCGTATTCCTTTTGATGATCCGAACACACATCTTGAGCTGACAATGATCCATGAAGTCATGGTGCTTGACCACAGCGGGCCTGATTTTGGTTATATTATATACGGGGCAGCCATGAAGCTTTTCATAATAGGATCCATATTCATGAATATTGTAATGCCGGTCAAGACAGGTAATGCATATTCGGACTGGGGGCTGTTTATAATCGAAATGCTGTTTCTGGCCGTTGTAATCGGGTGCGTTGAATCAATGATGGCAAGACTGCGTATGATTCGTATACCCCAACTTCTGATTGCGGCAACGATTCTATCCGCTTTTTCCATTATGCTGATATTGAGGTGACAGATGGTCGGATTACAAGACGGAAGTTTTTTGGTTATTTTTGCAGATAAATTTCTTGTTGCAGTTATGCTTATTAATTTCGTTATGCTCGGATCAAGCCGAATGACATTTTGTATTCGTGCGGCAGCAATTCAGGGTGTAATTCTCGGAATAATTCCAGGATTTGTCCATTCCTTTTCATGGCACCTTGCAGGCATTTCCATTGGAATTGTCGTGATCAAGGGATTTATCATCCCTAAATTATTAAATAATGCTGTCCGTGACGTCCAAATAAAAAGGGAAATAGAACCTTTTCTCGGCTATATCCCGTCCATCATGCTTGGCGCTGTTTTAACCGCACTGTCATTTGTTTTTGCCGAAAAACTTCCGCTTGCACCTGAGCACAGGGATCTTCTTTTTGTGCCTGCCTCCATATCCACGATAATGACCGGATTTCTGCTTCTGACCACAAGGAAAAAAGCCATTTCGCAGGTAATAGGATATCTTGTTCTGGAAAACGGAATTTTCATATTCGGGCTTCTGCTTACAGAAGTGATGCCTGTTATGGTGGAAGCAGGGATTCTCCTTGACCTTCTTGTGGGAGTATTTGTCATGGCAATAGTAATTAACCATATCAGCCGGGAGTTTTCATCAATAGATACTTCCCGGCTCAGCATTCTGAAAGAGGAATAACAGTAATGCTCTATGCACTGTGTCTGCTGCCCATAGCCGGGGCTCTTGCCTCCTGGATAATTACAAATGACCGGTTTCGCCCGTATATTCTTCCTTTTGTGGCCTTGCCCCATCTTGCCATGACTTTTTTTATGTCAACCAATCCTCCTCCTCCATCTGCAAAAGGATGGATATGGCTTGACCCGCTTGGGGCTATAGTGCTTATCTGTATAAGCCTGCTGTTTGCTGTCTGCTCGGTTTATTCCGTCGGATATCTGAGTTATAGACGTGAGCGGCCGAATAAGATTCTCTGCATATGCCTGTTGATCTGTCTTTCAGCCATGACCATTGTAACAATGTCCCAACACCTGGGGCTGTTCTGGGTTGCCATTGAAACCACCACCGTAACCATGACTCCTCTTATATATTACAACCGCAATGCCCGTTCCATTGAAGCGACATGGAAATATCTGCTTATCTGCTCAGTCGGGATAGCCCTGGCTTTTTTAGGCCTTATGTTCCTTGCTTATTCAACCCATGTGGCGCATAAGGACGCGACTCTCCTGATGGGGCCTCTTATGGCTTCCGCGGCGGGACTAAATAAGGGATGGCTTCATGCCTCATTTATATTTCTTCTGGTCGGATACGGCTGTAAAATGGGATTGGCCCCGCTCCATGTCTGGAAACCGGACGCTTACGGCGAAGCTCCGGGACTTGTGGGAGCTCTTCTTGCCGGAGGCCTTGTCAACTGCGCTTTTCTTGCAATCATCCGAATTTATCAGGTCTGTATTGCATCTGATAGTGAGACGGTTTTTTTTCAGAATGCTCTCATCGGTATGGGGCTCGGTTCCATGGCGATTGCTGCCGTCTTTATGACAAAACAGACCGACTTTAAGAGAATGCTCGCCTATTCCAGTGTCGAGCATGTCGGAATTTTGGCCGTAGGGCTTGGGCTTGGAAAAGCGGCGGCATTTGCCACCCTGTTTCATCTTGTAAATAACGGGCTCACAAAAGGGGTTCTTTTTCTGTCTGCCGGAAATCTTCACAGATCATATTCCAGTAAAAATATCAGCGTGGTACGGGGAGGCATGACCAGACTTCCCTGGTCTGCATGGCTTTTTATGACAGGTTTCATAGCCATTACAGGCTCGCCTCCTTTTTCACCGTTCATAAGTGAATTCGGCATTATAAGCAGTTCCTTTGTTCATGGGCATTATATCATAGGGAGTATGTTCATCTTTTTTCTGGCCGTAATATTCATTGGAATGGCAAATATAGTAATACCTATGGTCATGGGAAAACCTCCCCAGGAAATAGAAACCACAAAATACAGAGACAGATTTCTCACCGTGGCTCCCCCTCTTTTCATGATGTTTGTGATTTTTCTGCTCGGAGTATGGCAACCCAGGTTTTTGACAAGGCTTTTGAATGAAGGAGCGGAACTTTTGAAGGTGAATCCATGAAAAACATTATGGGCTTCATCTATAATGGCACGACAATTACATATAACGATATTCCTGAGCTGGAACTGACGCGATTTTTACAGACGATCATTGATGCAACGGGCCTGGGCTGGCGAGTAGTTACATATTTCGGAATTCCTGGGAATGGAAAGACATCCCTTTGCTGCATCATGGCCTACAAGGTGGAAGGGCAGCTTGGGATCATGCGGACGACTGTCTGCGGAGACAGATTCCCCTCAATAGCCGAGCTGTGCCCCCAGGTTCAGTTGTTCGAGCGCGAAATTTCGGAACAGTGCGGAATAATTGCAGAAGACCATCCTTGGTTCAAGCCTGTAAGATTTCATAAATCGTTTGTTAATGGAATAAATGCATGGGGACAACCTGCTAACGAGCAAGCAAAAGCCGGAGCCATGGATTTTTATCAGGTTAAGGGAGAGGAAGTTCATGAAGTCGCTGTCGGTCCTGTTCATGCCGGAATCATAGAACCCGGGCATTTCCGTTTCCAATGCCACGGTGAAAAGGTCTTTCATCTTGAAATATCTCTTGGGTATCAACACCGGGGAATCGAGCAGGCAATGACAGGAGGCCCGTATCCGCGCAGTCTGAGTATGATGGAAACAGTCGCAGGCGATACCACCATCGGCCATACCCAGGCATACTGCATGATAATGGAATCTCTCTCAGGAACAAGATCACCAGCCTGTGCCGAAGGGCTCAGAGGCATTGCCCTTGAGCTTGAACGTCTTGCCAATCATACAGGGGATCTTGGGGCCATATCAGGCGATGTCGGCTATCTGCCCACAGCGTCTTTTTGCGGACGCATCCGGGGCGACTTTCTGAATATGAGCGCGGTTTTGTGCGGAAGCAGATTCGGACGCGGTTTTATTACTCCAGGAGGAACGGTATTTACTCTGTCCCTTGATCAGCGCGATCACCTTCTAAAAAGTCTGGAACATGCTGGCAAAGATCTGGCAAGCGCAGTTGATCTTCTTTGGAAAACTCAGTCCGTAATGAGCAGACTCGAGGGAGCAGGCGAACTATCCCCGGTATCAGCCGAAGAACTTGGGCTGGTCGGCCCTGCCGCAAGGGCATGCGGACTCAAGCGGGATGTCCGTCATGATTATCCCTTTGGAATTTTCAGAATGTCGCACATACCAATGGCCACCGGCTATCATGGAGACGTATGCGCCAGAGCCATGATTCGCTGGCAGGAAGCACAAAAATCCATTGCCTTTATTTCAGACCAGCTTCGTCATATGCCGGCAGGAGCACACAGAAAAGAGGCAGCAGCATCCACCCTGTCCTGCGGCAAGTTGTCTGTGGCCATGACAGAGGGCTGGAGAGGTGAAATATGCCATGTTGCAGTTACTGATGAAACAGGAAGATTTTTGCGTTACAAGATAACGGATCCATCTTTCCATAACTGGCAGGGATTGGCAATGGCCATGCGGGACCAGCAGATCTCGGATTTTCCTCTGTGTAACAAGAGCTTTAACCTTTCTTACTGTGGCTTTGATTTGTAAGGTCTGGCTATATCGTCCTTTATCCGTAATCCGACATCAGGGTTTCTGATCTCAGAATTTGGATTTATGATTGATTCAGGCAGGTCAATATTTGATGGCGTCGCAAAAACTCAAAAAAGGCAATGGAGTCATGCCGGACTTGATCCGGCATCTGCGTATTTTCAGATACTTCTGGATTTCGGCCTGCGCCGGAAAGACGAAAATTGGACTTTTTGCGACCTTGTCCATATTTAACTGGAGGATAGCCAATTGAAAAGGATAATGGTTTTATGATCAGTGAGATTATTGCCCGATTCAGACAGGGGCATCAGACAACTAAGTATCCAAAAACCAAGGTCATAATGCCTGAAAGATTTCGGGGCTATCCTGTGATCAGCGCGGAAATATCTCCTGACGAATTCGGCCTGATTGCAAAAGCCTGCCCTTTCGGAGCGCTGTCTTTTTCGACAGGTTTGTCCCTTGATATGGGCAAATGTCTTTTCTGCTCTGAATGTCCTGCAAAAGAAGCCGTGTCATTCACAGATGACCCAAGACTGGCCGTGAATGACCGTGACCAGCTATTAATAGCATCAGATGGAGATCGTCATTTTGCCCGACCCCTTTCCAGGGATCTGCTCAAGCTGTTTAAACGTTCTCTTAAATTAAGGGAAGTCAGCGCAGGTGGATGTAACGCATGCGAGGCTGACACAAATGTTCTTTCAACCATAGGCTGGGATCTCGGACGTTTCGGGGTGCAGTTTGTTGCAAGCCCTCGCCACGCAGACGGACTATGGATTACCGGCCCTGTCACGGAAAACATGAAGGATGCCCTGCTTAAGACATACGAGGCAATCCCGTCACCAAAAATTGTGGTGGCCTGCGGATCATGCGCCATAGGCGGAGGTCCTTTCCAGGGGCTGCCTGCGGTGAATAACGAAATTTTAGGCGTTATTCCAGTTGATCTTTATATTCCGGGTTGCCCGCCTCATCCTGTAACGATCCTTGACGCTATTTTGAGGATTCTGGGCCTAGTAAATAAGCTAAATGAATGATTTATTGGGGCTTCAGGCGTGATAAAAAATTATTTCCGGCAGCTCAACAGCTGTAAGCATATTGCCGTAGACAGCTCCAGTGTCGATTCCTATAAGATTCTCAGTAATAAAAGGAGTATCAAAGGGGGTGTGGCCAAAGACAATTGTCTGCTTTTTCCAGATATAATCTTTCATATCCATTTTATGAGGCCTTGAGTTCAACAGGGCGTCGAGCCTTGTTTTTTCAGGCTCAAGCCCCGGGGTAATACCTGCATGTACGAAGATATAGTCTTCTGTTCTGAAAAAGGGTTTGAGATTTCTTATGAAATGTCTGTGGTTTTCAGGCATAAACAAAAGATCCCTCAGCGACCTTGCGTCTTTTTCACCATAGCATTCGAGTGTGTTTTCAATTCCCATTAACCTGAGCGTTCTGAGATCATCGGGATCAGGTTTTTTTGAATACTCGAGAAGGCTGTGCTCATGATTCCCAAGAAGAAACACCGCATGAGCCGCGATTTTTTCTATCTCAAGAAGAAAATCCATGACTTTCCTTGTTTCAGAGCCTCTGTTTATATAATCCCCAAGAAAAACGATCAGGTCATTTTCAGGATTGAATGGGATGCGTTTCATTAGATTTTCAAGCTTGTCCAAGCACCCGTGGATGTCTCCTACGGCAAATATTTTTCCTGAAAACAGGGGCTCTTCCATTTTTTATCCTATCTTGTAAGATTTCAGCTTACGCCATAGGGTTGTTCGAGGAATATCAAGAATCTGGGCTGTTTCAGCCTTGTTGTATCCTGTCTTTTCAAGAATCCTTGATATGTATCTTTTTTCAATCTCAGCCAGGGTTACAAGTCCTTCTCCCTCAATATTGTCAAACTCAAGTTGCTGAAGATCCTGGGGCAGATCCTGGGCTCTTATCATCTCGCAGTCAGTAAGTGCCACAGCTCTTTCTACTATGTTTTCAAGCTCGCGGACATTGCCAGGATAAGTGTAGTTCATGAGTATTTGCAGTGCATGGGGCTGTATATCCGAGACTTTCTTGTGAAATGCCAGGCTGAATTTTTCCATGAAATGGTTTATGAGGATAAGAATATCTTCCCTTCGTTCATCAAGGGATGGCAGATGAAGCATTACAACATTCAGGCGGTAGAAAAGATCCTCCCTGAAATTTCCTATGGCAACCTCATGCCTCAGATCACGATTTGTGGCTGCGATCACCCTTATATCCAGATCTATGGGTCTTACTCCACCAACCCTTAGAATGGATCTGTCCTGAATGACATGGAGCAGTTTCACCTGCATCGAAAGCGGCATTTCCCCGATTTCATCAAGAAACACAGTTCCACCTGTGGCAGACTCAAGAAGCCCTACTTTGCTGGCCGTAGCACCTGTAAAAGCTCCTTTTTCATATCCGAAAAGTTCGCTCGCGATCAGTTCATCTGTAAACCCTCCGCAGTTAAAACTGACAAAATGGCTGTCTTTTCTTCTGCTGAGCTGATGAATGGCCTTTGCAACCAGCGCCTTTCCTGTTCCGCTCGCTCCCTGAAGAATAACATTGCAGTCAACCGGAGCAAGTTTCCTGATCATGGAAAAAAGATCCTGCATAGGCTGGCTTACGCCAAGGATTGAGTGAAGCCCTGTTCCTCCCTTGAGCGCTTCCCTCAGTCTCAGGTTTTCCATCCTGAGTTCTATCTTTTCTGAAGCGCTCTTTGCCAGAAGTCTTATTTCATTCATATTGAATGGTTTTGTCACATAATGATAAGCACCTTCTTTTATTGCCTCTATGGCTGTTTCTATGCTGGCATATCCTGTGATTATTATTACTTCTGTCTCTTCACGGACCGATTTTGTCTTTGCGAGAATATCAATTCCGTTTCCGTCCTTGAGCTTCAGGTCTGAAAAAACTATGTCAAAAGGATTCTGTCTCATCTTCGCGAGAAATGATTCAGCCGTGGTAAAGGCTTCTACGTCATAAGCGTCTTTGGTCAGTGCCTGACTCAATCTTCGGCAAACTATTATTTCATCGTCCAGAACCGCTATTCTCATTTTGAATCTTGCCATTCCTGGTCATTAAGGCTTTCCTGTTCACATTCTCCGGAAACAGGAAGGAAAACCGAAAATACGCTGCCTTTACCTTTTTCGCTCCTTGCCTCTATTTTGCCGCCATGCCTCATTATGATGGAATATGAAACTGAAAGACCGAGTCCTACACCCTGACCAACCGATTTGGTCGTATAAAAAGGTTCGAATATACGTTCCAGAGTCTCGGATTCTATGCCGCCGCCAGTGTCTTCCACATCAAAACGCACAAAGCATGGAGGATCTTCCGATACCTTTACGATCAGGGTGCCGCCTTCCTGCATAGCATGAACGGCATTTAGAAAGAGATTCATGAAAACCTGCTGGAGATTTCTCAGATTGCCTCGTACAGCCGGAAGGTTATCCTGGATGTCATATTTAATGGTGATACCTGCGAGTCTGGTTTGGTTTTTGACCAGAGCAGCCGTGCTTGCGACAATATTTACTGCGTCAAGGTCTGAAAAATCAGGATTTTCAGATCTTGAAAAATCAAGCAGGTTTCTTACTATGTCCCCGGCTCTTTCAGCCTGATCAAGAATGTCGTTCATAAGTTCTTTTGCATCGTCATCCATTGATTCGAAATGATTTTCGACAAAAGTTTCGGCGGTCAGGGAAATATTATTGATAGGATTATTCAGCTCATGGGCTATGCCTGCGGTGAAAGTTCCAAGCGCCGCTATTTTTTTTGCATGCAGAAGATCTTTGTGATTGGTTTCTATCTCGTGGGCCATTCTGTTAAATGCCCTGATAAGTCGGGATATTTCATGCGGGTGAAGCTCCATATAAGGAGCCGGGCTGAAATCGCCCTTGGCAACCCTTCTTATGGTGTGATGCAAAGCCTTGAGGGGCTTTAAAAGTCCCTGGGATATAAGCTTTATGACAAGCATTGTTAGAAGCAGGCAAATACCAAGAAAGGCAAAGGGAAGAAAAGAAGCCCTGAAAAGTGCTCTGTGCACAAGAAGTTTTTTGGTCGCAAGCAGGTGTTCGGAAAAATCGACCATTGCTTTTCCTGCAAGACGGATTTCCTCGTTTTTTAGTCCGTTTGTCATACCTCTTGCATAAAGATCCATGTCATTTTCATAGGTTTTCAGATTAGCAAGAAAATTGTCAAAAGAAGCCTTGTCCGTGACGCGTATTATGTCCCTCGATAATTCACTGGACAGGGAATCTATCTTCTCAAGATATTCTGCTCCCTCCCTGAGGCTTTCCATATCATGGTAAAGCAGGAAGTTTTTTTCAAATCTTCGAACCTCAAGAATATTATTGAGAAGATCATAATATCGCTCACCCCTCAACAGGCTCGCTTTCACACTCGACAGACTCCAGAAATTAAGCAGAGTCAGCCCGACAAGTGAAATAAAGGTTGCTGTAAAAATAATGAATATCTGACCCTTTATTGATGTCAGTATTGTTTTAAGTTTTGAATTTCCTTTGGAACCTAATGACGACATGCTGAATTGCCTTTGGCGGCGATTAATTGCAAAACTGAAACGAATAATCAGATGTCTGCGTTGCTGGCCTGGGTCTGATAATCCGAATTTTAAGGCCTTGCTATTCGCTGAACTCGACTACATGATCAAAAACCACTTTTGCGTTTTTCACCCCTTTTACCGAAAGAGCCTTTTTTCTGATTTCACTGGAGAAGGTTTCTGTGTCAACATCCCCTATTTTGCACTTGATTGTTATTTGTCCGTCACTTGCGGTTACTTTGGAGTCAGGAATTATTTCCATGATGGCTGCTTTTACAAGTGCAATATCCCTTATTGTGGCGAGTGATTCGTTATTTGTTTCAAAAGCTTTTCTTTTTACTGCCTCGCATATTATATCAGCCGCGTCTTCGACATTAAGGCTTTTCAAGTTTATGATAAGATCGTAGAGGGATGAGTCAGAAGTATCAACGCCGTATAGATACGTGCTCCATTTAATTCTCTGATCGTCATTCTTTCTGATCATGATTTCCGCTTCCTCTGCCGAAACGTTTTCCCTCTCCATTTCAAGCCTGATTCTTTCATTCATGTCAGCCACTATCCTTACCTTTAAAACATTAGGGATATTTCTGACAAGAAAATGGCCCGCAAGCCCATGATATACAATATTGTCCTCACTTAAAAATTGCAGCAGGGCGGCTTCGATATAGGCCAGGCATCTTTCCCTCCCATAGGTGAACCTTTCAATCAGAGAAGGGACATCGTGAATGGCTTTTCTGAGTTTAAGCTCAGAAACATGGAATATTTCTGATGCGTCCAGAAGAATTTCCCTTGAAATGCATGCATATTTCAATCTTTTTGCGACCAGTTCAGCTACTTCTTTTCCTCTGCTGCAACATCCTCTTGAGATTGTAATAATTGCCATTTCATTTTCCTTTTCTGTTATGGGGAAATAATAAGCCCGCCGGTCAGCTGGCAATGACCGGCGGGATAAATTTTCCGACTGTCAGAGCGTCGCGGATCTGTCAGAAAATTGGGGGCATGGTTTTTTGTTTTGTACTAAGGACCGCGCCGATCTGATTATTGTATATTTTTAAACAGATGTCGAAGCGGCGCAATTCAGATTATATCATCTCTTCGGCTATGTTTTTGTTACCAGCCATTCCTGCTTCTGCTTTTTTACCCTTCCACATGCTGCCTAATATGATTCCAGCGCCAGAGAGCAGGGCCAAGCACATGATTCCAAAGCTTATGTTCCCAAGAAGTTTTACTGTTCCTTCACTCATTTCAATCAGGTTGAGCTTAACCAGATATTTGGGGATGGCAAATCCGCGGCTAACAGCAACAACAAGCATTATGAATGCCATTACAAATTTAATCATATGTTCTTTTACATAGGTCGTACCTATTGCGCCAAGTTGCACTCCGAGCAATGAACCTGCGAGTATTATGAGTGTCAGTCTGATATCTATCATTCCGCTCATTGCCCAGTTGATGGAGCCTCCAAATCCCATGCAGAAAGCAACAACAAGTTCTGAGGCTGACGCTACAAAACTTGATGCTCCAAGTACATAGATCATTCCAGGTACGCCGATAAAACCACCAACCGCTATTGTAGCAGCAAGCATACCCGTAGCTAATCCCACCGGAACTGTAAACCAAAGAGAAACTCTGATATTTGCGGTTTTGAAATGGATCATTGGAGGAATGTTGATGGCCTGAATTTTTTGGGCGAGTGTTACCTTTTTGCTTTTTCCGGTTTCTTTTCCTGATCCAGACTTGACTGCATCATAAAAAACGAATCCGCCAACAATGGTAAGAATTGAAAGGAACGAGATGCTTACATAAAGATCAGATCCTGCCTGACCCCAGGCATCCAGAATAAGATGCTGGATTTTGATGCCTATCTGAACTCCGACTGTTGCAGATATTGCCATTATAAGACCAAGTTTTATATCAACCTGGCCGTATTTGAATCTTTTGTACGCGCCGACAAGCGCTTTGGGAAATTTGTGGCACATATTGCTGGCAATAGCTACTGTGCCTGGAACTCCAAGGCTCATCATACCTGGCGTCAGAACGAAGGCTCCTCCTGAACCTATGAAACCGCTCACAAGACCGCCTATGAAGCCAACAACGAAAAGAAACGAAACTGACATCATATTCAGATCAATGAATTGAGTTACTTCGGGCATTATTTTTTGTCCTCCTAAAAGGCCTGTAGGTTATTTAAATTTAAAACTTATGCAGCTGCCGCCATTTCCACAACATCCATATCATCCATTGATTCGCAAGCTTTTGGGGTAACAGCCTCTATTCCGAGCAATGACCAGAGATTTCCCGCAAATGCACCGTGCACAAAAGAAAAAATGAAAACAGTTACTATGGGAAGAGCTGAATAAAGCCCTCCTTTGGTGAAATAACTCATAACGATTTCTGCATGGGTGAATACTGCCGCATAAAGAGCTACTGAAATAATTCCATAGATAAGAGTCTTGATGCCATAGCTGTTTTTGTTTTCTGAAGCTGTTTTACCCATAAAACCTCCTTTAAATCCCTTTTTAATGTTAGCTGCTGTTTTTATTTTATAAACTGGCACTGTTACGTTGCCTTTAATTCTTTCATATGCCGCGTGATCATCCGTAATTATGAAATCAACTCTCTTGAGCTTGTGACATAGTTCCCATGACGCTTTCCCCGGTTCTTCTGCCATAAATATATGTTTGAAATCAGTTCCTGCCGCCCAGGCTGTTTTTTTGAATTTTGAAATCTGTTTTTCTTCTTGTGATGCGAAAACAGCTAAGAGATTTTTTTTGATGGGCTGCTCAGCCAAGCTGACAGCAAAAATCTGGCATTCTGTCCTTCCACTCAGCTGAATGGCAAAGTCCATGATTTCATCCTGAAATCCAAGACTCGTACTGATCACAAGAATTTTTTCTTTTTCTGAAAAGATAATAGCCATGGCCCCGTGTTGATTGAATTGTTTCTTAAAAATGCTTCAAATAGTTTGAATAACAGTTTGGGTTTCTATATCAAAAGGCGTGCCATGTGGTTTGATAGGTTGTAACTATCTTGAATAATAGCTATTTGTGCTTAATTGTCGGATGGGGGAAGTTTTGTTGTCTGTGTTGCAATTTGTAACGTTCGTGGGTGAGTGAATAAAAGTAGTTATAATTAAGGATGTTATGATGGTGTTGCAATTTTAATGGTGTTGCGTTTATGCAACAGGGGCCGTTGGGGTGAAGCGTGGATGGGGAATTTATTAGGTTGTTTGTTCAATTTTATCAAGATAGATAGGCCGGTAAAGGAATCAATTGTAAATTCTTGGGTGTTGCGCATGAATTTATCTCATGATAGGAGTTTGGTAGCTTAACCGCATACAATTGGAGCTTTTTTTGACAAAACTATCTGTCTGAAGTGCATCAAGTTTGAGAAAGCAGCAAAAAGTCTGATTACTGTTATTCCGGCGCAGGCAGGAATCCAGAAGTATCTGATAATACAGGACGCTGGATTAAACCAGGCATGACGCCAATGCCCTTTTTTGATTTTTTGCGAGACCGTCAAGTTTTTATTCAATATTAAAGCGTCTTAGCTTTCTCCACAAAGAAACCCTGTCTATGTCGAGTATTTCGGCTGCCCTTGTTCTGTTTTTGCCAACCTGCTGAAGCACCCACAGTATGTATTCCTTTTCGTTTTCTTCGAGGGTCATGAATTCATTATGCCTTCTTGTTGTTATTCTGAATCCCATTTTCTGGAGGTCAGGGGGTAGCTCCTTGACGTTTATTGTTTTTCCGGCTGAAAGAGTTACGGCTCTCTCCATTATATTTTCAAGTTCCCTAATATTCCCTGGAAATTCGTAGTTCATAAGAATGTCGAGCGACTCGTCCGAAATATTTATTTCAGGCTTACCCGTAGCCCTTGAGAAATTGTCGAGGAAATGTCTGCAAAGAATGGGAATATCATCTTTCCTTTCTGATAGGGCAGGGAGGTGAAGTGTGATGACGTTAAGCCTGAAGTAAAGATCCTGTCTGAATGCTCCTTTTTCAACCTCATCCTTCAGATTTCGGTTTGCCGCTGCTATGAACCTTACATCTATCGGGATTTCCTTTGTGCCGCCGACTCTTATGAGGTTCTTTTCCTGTATGACTCTTAGAAGCTTTATCTGCATCTGCATGGGCATGTCCGCAATTTCATCAAGAAAAACAGTGCCCCCGGCCGCGGATTCGATCAAGCCTTTCTTGATTCCCCTTGCTCCTGTGAAAGCGTCTTTTTCATGACCGAACAGTTCATTGGCAAGCAGATTTTCATTCAGGGCCCCGCAATTCAGTGCCATGAATCTTGCTTCAGACCTGTTGCTGAGATTATGGATTGTTTTTGCGACAAGTTCTTTACCAGTCCCTGTCTCACCCTGGATAATGACACTACAGTCAGTCGGCGCAATTTGGGCAATGGTTGCCTTCAGGGCCTCAATTTTTTGGCTGTTTCCTTTTATGAGGGAAAAATCGTTTTCAGAGCCTATTTTACTCCTGAGATCCCTGACTTCAAGCTTAAGCGTTTTCTTTTCAAGGGCCTGCCTGACAAGAATTCTCACGTCATCAAGTCTATAAGGCTTGGGAATATAGTAGTATGCTCCGTTCTGCATGGCTTTTACAGCGTTTGAAACTGTTGCGTAACCTGTGACTATTATCACTTCGGTATAAGGATTTTTGATTTTTGCGTTTTCCAGAACTTCTATACCATCAGCCCCATCCATTCTTAGATCGGTAATGACAAGATCAAAATCAGAGGATTGAATTTCAGTTATTGCGTCGGAACCATTTGATACGCTTGATACTCCGTAGCCTTCTTTTTTAAGAACATATTCCAGATTTTCCCTGGCTATTTTTTCATCGTCTGCAACAAGAATTTTGAAACTTTGGTTCATTTTCTGATCAATCTCCGGTGTGATGAATAAATAAAGGCAATTCCACAATGAATCTTGCCCCTTTGCCTTTTAAGCATTCGGCGCTGATTTTCCCGGAATGCTGCTTTATTATTCCGTAAACAATGGATAGCCCAAGACCAGTTCCTGAAGAAGTTTCCTTTGTGGTGAAAAAAGGGTCAAATATCCTTGACAGGTTTGTATCTGAAATACCCGGCCCCGTATCATCAACCGTTATTAAAACGGTCTGGTCAAGTATGCTTGTCTTTGCCCTGATGGATATTTCGCCTTTGTTTTCACCTATGGCCTCGGCGGCATTCAGTATTATATTTATGAAAGCCTCCTGCATCTGTCCCTGATCCATATTTAAAGTGATATCAGGGATGTCGGTTTTTATTTCAATACATGGCGGAATCTGCCCTGCCACAAGCTTTAGGACTTTTGATGCCAGTTCCTTGAGTGATGATGGTTTAAGGGAGAATTCCTTGCTCCTTGAGAATTCAAGAAGCCCCCGCACTATGTCTCTCGCTCTTTGAACTTCGTGCTCGCTGTTTTCAAGCATCTGTCTTAAAAAGGCATTTTCTTTTTCGTCAAGCTCCTCAATAACAATTTGGCACGAAGTGGATATATTGTTCAAAGGATTATTGAGCTGGTGAGCTATGCCTGCGGCCATGATCCCTATGGAAGAAAGTTTCTGGGCCTGAATAAGTTGCTCCTGCCTTTTCTCAAGCTCTGATATCATTTTATTGAATGCCACCACAACTTTTCCTGCCTCGTCGTCATGCCATTTATTTTCTGAATTAATAAGGTCGAAATTGCCCTGGGCGATCTGATACGTCGCCTTTTCTATGAGTTTAAGTGGCCTGACAATTTTTCTGCTGATCACCACCGCCAGAAAGCCACCCATGATAGTCAGCACAAGAATTGAATAAATCATGTGGGTTTTCAGTTTCGCAATTATCAGAAATATTTTTTGTCTTTCTATTGTGACAAGCTCCTGGGACATTAGAATCAGATTTTTACCTTTTTCCCGGACATTTTCCTCAAATGGGGCGCATGTCGGCCCCTTTTTACCTTCTATGCATTTTTCAACACTGTCCATGCTTTTGTCATAAGAATCAAGCTCTGACTTGAGATTCCCAAGAAGCTCACCAAGGTTGTGAGCTTTTAATTCAGGCATGATTGTTCTGATGGTTTCAATGGCTTTAAGCGTATACCTGTGATTAGCCACCAGATCATCCGGCGATCCATAGAAAAAAAAGTTTTTTTCGCTTCTTCTTATTTCTAATATATTATTGCTTATGTCATCCGTGATTTCTGAAGTTCTGTGGATGTTTTCCATCTCACTCAGGTAACTGTATGAAAAGCCTCCGATTGCAGTTATAGCCACAAGGCATCCGGCCATGAAGAAAAAAACTCTCTGCCTTATATTCATGATAAAGGGGAAAGAACCTGCCATACACTCCTCTGTCGAAAATTCGAAATTTTTTAAGATGCTTCCAAGCTGTTCATAGATTAATGGAGTCAGGGTGTCTAAATAAATTTTTTCATTATAATAAAGAATCCTTGTCTTTCAATGTTTGACTTGACCTTGACAGGTGGGCTATTATGGCAAAAAAAAAAGAATCTTCTTCAAAATATTTTTTTAAATACCTAAGCCTGTTTTCTTGAAGTCCATCCACACTATTATATTGTCATAATTGGAAAAACATAAAAAATGGTGTTGTAGCTGCATAAGATAAATCTGGATTTTGGGTTCAGGCGGAGTATTCTTCTTCTTAAAGGAATCTATATGGATAAAAATCTGATAGCTCAGCCTTTTCCTGTTGCGAAATCTGACCTCAAGAAAATTGTATATGGAGCCTGTTTCTTTGCCAGCGGAGGTGGCGGTCCAATCTCCATGGCAATCGATTTTCTGGATAAAATAAATAAAACCGTCTATTTCATAAATACCGACAGATTGGAGCTTGATAAATACTGCATAGCCATTGCTGACATGGGGTCTCCCGACGCAGGGAAAGAGGGCAAGGGATATACTGCTCCTGTCAACGTTTTCAAGGTTATGGCTGATTACCTCTCGAAGCAGGGCGATGCTGTGTCATGTATTCTTCCTTTTGAACTCGGAGCTGTAAACACGCTTATTCCATTTTATGTGGCATCCCAGATGGATTCGCCAATTCCTGTCATAAACGCCGATCCTGCTGGAAGGGCTGTGCCCGAGCTTGAAATGACCCTGCTTGACATGGCCGGAACTCCGATATGCCCCGGAGCTGTCGCCTCTGATACTGCTCCTGACGGGACATATCAATCCCAGATGTTTTTTGATCTTGATCCTGATCAGTTAGAGGATGCGTCAAGGGATGTAGTTATCGGTTACGGCGGCGTTGGAGGCCTCGCTTGCTATCCTATAATATGCAGTCAGCTTGATTCCACAAAGTCTGAAAACGAAAAAAAACTTATACAAGGATCTGTGGGGCTTGCCTGGAATATTGGCGAGCAGCTTCTGAAGTTTCAGCCCCTTTCAAGTTTGCAGAAACTTCTTAGCTCCTTTAATATCAGAAGCTATATGTGGATTTCTGGCAAGATAACAAAAATTGATAACAGATCATGCGGTGGCTTTGATGTTGGTAAAGTCATTCTGTCGGCTCAGGAAAGGGAAATCTGGATCTATTACAAGAACGAAAGCCTTCTTGCATGGGATCCCCAGGCTTCAAAGCCCCTTGGAATGGGGCCGGACGGTATCGCGTTTGTGCTTGCAGAGGATCATGTCTACGAGTCAGGCACGCCTGTGAGCAATGCCGATATTTCTGAAGGGGTTTCCTACAACGTGATGGGGTTCACATCATTTGAAAAACTCCGCAATCAGACTCTGGTCAATATGTTCATGAAAAATATCCAATCCATAGTCGCGGCTTTTCCTGAGGATCATGTAAATGTTGATGTGTATGTGCCTATTGAAAAGCTCAATGCAGGCATTTAGATAGAGATAGGGTTTTCAATATAAAAGTCCCTGTTTTCCAGTTGAACGTGCGGCAGCATTTTTTTAGTCTCTGTTCCCTTTAAGTCTGGATAAGGATATATACAAATACCTATTTGATATTCAAATATAGAAAAACTGAATTTGCCACCCAAAATTAAGCCGATTTGTAGGTCTGATTTGAGCGTCCTTTGCCCATAATCCGGCATTCAGCTGGAACTTGAGCACAACGCTTTTTTAAGGGGCTCACACGGTCAGGGCAGTATCGCCTGTAATGATTTAAACCCAATTTTATGAAATTCAATCAATCTTTAACTTGCCGGGTTGTCAGCTTCCATGTGAATATAATTAAGTTGTACTTGGATAAGCCTGTTAATGTAAACGGGTAAGTACAGAATTAGTTGTACGTGATTGGACATACATACCTTATACCTGAGTGAATGAGAGTTGTTTATGGATGAATCTGGTTCCAATGCCTTATTGGCAGGCATATTTTTCAGAGAGCTGTGGGATAATTCTCCTGATAATATGTTTGTTGTCAGAAGAGAAGGCACGGATTTTTTCATTCATTCCGTAAATCCAGCCCAGGAAAGGGCTGTCAGCGCCAAAAGTTCTGAACTAAAGGGTAAAAAACTTTCAGAAGCTTTTCCTTCCACACTTTATGAGCGGTTTGCATCAAATTACAGTAAATGCCTGGAAGGGCGTATTCCTGTTCGCTATGAAGAGGCTTTCTTAAATGCAAATGGTTGTTATACATACTGGGAAACCTTTCTTCTGCCGGTTTTTACCGAAGATGACGGAGGCGAGTATGTATACGGAATATGCAAGGATATTACTTCTTTAAGGGAAACTGAACATAAATATTCTGAGTTGAGCAAGGCAGCTGAACAGGCCGGCAAGTCCAAGATTTCCTTTCTTGCCAATATGAGTCACGAAATGCGGACTCCTCTCAATGGAATAAGCAGTGCTGTATCGCTTTTTGTGGAAAGTTCAGACCAGAAGGAGAAACATGAACTTGCTAATATCATCAATTCATCTGTTGAGTCTCTTTCAAGAATCACGAATGACGTGCTTGATTTTGCAAGACTTAATTCAGGAACTTTAAGGCTTGAATTGTCTGAGTTCAGCTTTTCAGGACTGATACAGCATGTGTTTCAGATTGTCTCTCCCATGATCGCCGGAAAGAGTATTTCTCTTTTATGTGATGTTTCCGATAATCTGCCTGACGTCCTTTATGGAGATACGGTCAGAATAGGCCAGATAATGACCAATCTGATCGGCAACGCCATAAAATTTACTAATTATGGAGAGGTGAAGGCTTCAGTCTTTGTTCTTGAAGCAGATGCAGGTATGGTAAAGGTTGAAGTCTCTGTCCATGATACAGGTATAGGAATCCGTGAAGAGGATATATCCAGCCTGTTTCAGCCATTTTCCCAGATTGACAGCTCAAGTACGAGGAAATTTTCAGGCGCCGGTCTTGGCCTTGCCATAACCAGGCATCTTGCTGAACTGATGGGCGGATATGTAACAGTAAAGAGCAGCCCAGGCCAGGGAAGTGTTTTCAAGGTTATGCTTCCCCTGAAAACAGCCATTCCACTCAGTATTAGCAAACCGGAGTTTTCTGCGACAAAAAAACTGCCTGATGATTCTTCTTCGAGCCATGAGTCCGAAAAAACCGTGGTTTTGTCGGAAGTGAGGGGGCTTGTCCTGATTGTTGAGGATAATCATGTAAACAGTATGGTCGCATCCAGAATTCTCAAGAAAGGTGGGTTTGGGTCAGTCTGTGTTTTCAATGGTCAGGAGGCTGTTGATTATTGCATGAAAAAACCTGTGGATATAATTCTGATGGACTGGCATATGCCTGTGATGGATGGTCTTGAAGCAACGAGGATAATACGCAGGCTTCCAGGATGTCTTTCCCTGCCCATAATCGGGCTGACCGCAAACGCACTCAAGGAGCACATGGATTTTTGCATTGGTGCGGGCATGAATGATGTTCTGACCAAGCCTATTGATCGTGAACAGATGCTTTTAAAAGTCAGGTATTGGATGGGACTTAATTGAGCAATATTTGCTTTTGTGATCTGTTTTTTGGGGACTTAGTATGATTTCGGAAGACGGAAAAAAAGAAATCCCCCTGTATAGGGAATACAGGGGGATACATATAAAAATTACTGCTTAAAGCAGGGATCGCCTGGCTCCCCAGCACGGACTTGAACCGCGGACTTAGTGGTTAACAGCCACTCGCTCTGCCGACTGAGCTACTGGGGAATAATTTTGATTTCCTGTCCCATTTAAGGGGCGTTTCCGAAAATCTGCGTCTATATACATGAGGAGGCTTTTATATGTCAAGCATAAAAATTGAAGGCGTTTTAAAAAACTGATTAACTAAATGGAAGTTTTGTTTCTATATGAAGTCGCTAAATTTTCATTGCAGCATCCCCTTAAAATTGATGGACTCGCAAAAAGTCAAAAACAGGTGGTGTCTTCATGCCGGACTTGATCCGGCATCTTTGTATTTTAAGATATTTCTGGATTCCGGCCTGCGCCTGAATGACTGGAATCTCACTTTTTGCGACTTTGATAAAATTAATTTCTGATTAATTGTCAAATATATCCCGTTTCGGCATTTTGCTCTAATCATGTTACTGTACTTTTACCGGAGCCATCCCAATGCTCAAATATATCAAAATTATCGTGGCTGTATTTATCGTATTTATCCTGTTTCTTTTTTCGGTCTGGTGGATTCAGGAAAAAGTCGTGTTTTCAGCCTTTGAAAGACTTGAAAAACAGTCCGCCATTGATAATGCCAGAAGAATTTCCAGCGCGATACGAAAGGAAATTGACAGCCTGAACACACTGAACTCGGACTGGGCCAACTGGGACGATATGTACAGTTTTGTGAATGAACCGAACGAGGAGTTTATAAAATCAAATTTCGACTGGACAACTCTTGAGCAGGCCACAGGAATCAATCTTATTCTCATATTTGATCTTGAAGGCAGGCTTGTTCACGGAGGAATTTATTCCAGTAAAAAGGGCGGCCATATAAAACTTGATATTTTTTCAGGAAGCAGCCCTGATTTTAAATCCTTTCTTCTTAATTCACCGGCAAATATCAAAAAAATCAAAGGCTTGATGTCTACATCCCAGGGACCGCTCATTGTATCTTCCATGCCTATCCTTACCAGCAGTGGAGAAGGCCCCCCCGTCGGGACAATATTGATGGGCCGTTTTCTTGAGAGACCTTTTTTGGACTCCCTGTCCAGTGATTTTTCAGCCAGTATTGATATTACTGATTGCGGAGGGGCGGATGGAGCCCGGCCTGAATGTCATGATGTAAAAAGAGAGATCATGGGGAAGAAAAAGATTCTTATCGAGAAGGACAGGATAATAATCGATGAGATAATTCCAGCTGTTACGGGTGAGTCCATGTTTGTGTTCACCATAGCATCTGCAAGAGACATATCAATGTCAGGATTTTCGGCCCTTCTTTCATCATTCTGGCTCGGGCTTGGTCTGCTTGTTTCCGCAGCAGCAGCGGCAGGCGCTTTTTTAATCACAAAAAAACTCCTGGTTGATATCAGGATGGCCGGTTTTCAGATGGGGCGTCCCTGGTTTATCAATCTGGCATTAATAATGATCATAGGTTTTGGAGTGACATTAGGTATATTTTTTGAGGCAAGGAGACAGTCTGAAATCAGCAGAGAACTCGGCTTTCTTGATCTTGCAAAATCTTTTGCTGAAGAGCTTCAAAGAAATACAGATGAAATATGTTCGGAAATTGAATCTGTCAAAAGATTTATTGAGGAGAAAGAGAATCTTCAGGCAAGTAGTTTCAAGTCTTTTGTGAAACCATTCGTTAAAAAGACAGGTTTGAATACAGTATTATGGATTCCGAGGATTAAGGCCGAAGATTTCCCGGAATGGGAAGAAAAGTCCAGGGCTTCTGGTAATACAGACTTTAGAGTGTGGCCTGGTATTGATGATGCAGGAACGGTTCAAGAAAACAGGGCCGCAGTCATTTTTCCTGTATATTATATCGAATCTTCAGATCCATCAAAAAAGCTTGCGGGGCTTGATATTTATAAAAGGCCAGGATTAAAATCCTTGCTTAAAAAATCAGCCGAGACCGGGATTGGCGTTCTTTTGCCTGGTAATATGCTTATTGACGGATTGAAGGACGAATTTATTGCCATATCACCGGTATATAAAGGCGCTGGCGATTATTCCATAGTTGAGGAAAGGCTTGAAAAGCTTAACGGATTTGCAGTTGGTTTTTTTGACATAGGACAACTTGTAAAAAGGGCAGGCAGCCACAAAAAAGATCACGATATTGAAATAAGAATAGAGGATATTACTGACCCATCTGCAAAACCTTACGTACTATACGAGCACGAAGATTTTTTAGCTGATTCGGCTGTTGGACTTAAGCCTTATTCCGTGCTTGACAGAAAATGGGAAATAAAAGCCAGCCCTTCCGATGATTTCAGATCAATCCGCAGCAACGTAATCCACTTTATAATAATTCCTGTTGGTTTTCTTCTTACCGTATTTTTCTGCCTTTATATAGATTCGGTATTGTGGGCAAGGCACAGGGCAGAAATCCTTGCTTCGGATCTGACCTCAGACCTCAAAGATAATCTTGCGAGGGCTATGATTGCGGAAGCCGAGGCTGAAAATGCGAGGGCCTCTGCTCAGGAAACTGCCCGTGAGCAGAGACTTCTGCTTGATAGTATCGATATTCAGATATGGTATTTCGAGGACGAATCCACATATGGAATAGTCAACCTGGCGCACGGTGTATTTGCCGGCCATGCCCCGGCTGATATGGAATATAGGGATATCCATGAATTCATATCAAAAGAGGTCGCTGATGCATGGATTGAACTGAATGCACTGATTTTCAGGGAGAAAATTCCTCTTCATACCGATGAGTGGATATCCGACTCTTTCGGTGCCAGAAGACTTCTTTCCATTTCCAGATTTCCCAAACTGGATGACCAGAATAATGTCGAGCATATATTCTGCTCCGCCCATGACATGACCGAAAGATATATTGCGGAAGAGGCCCTTAAAACTGAAAGAGGGCTTTTTGTTGGTGGCCCGACAGTGGTTTTCAAGTGGGAAGCCGTTGAGGGCTGGCCTGTTGAATATGTATCCCCCAATGTCCTGCAACTTACAGGATATGATCAGAACGATTTTATATCTGGTATTGTTATTTTTGAAGACATAATACACAAGGACGATTATGAGACCGTAAAAAAGCGGATTAAGGACACTTGTGATTCCGGGGTTGAGAGTTTTGAGCTTTGCTGCCGGATGATTAAAAAAGGCGGGGATGTAAGATGGCTTTATGTATTTATAAAAGTTTTAAGGTGCAATGAAAAGATTTTGTCCCTACTCGGGTACGCCATGGACGACACTGAAATGCGTCTTGCCATGGATGAGCTGAACGAAAAAAAAGAACGTCTCCAGATGGTTATTTCAGGCACAGGTCTGGGGATATGGGAATGGCATATACCAAGCGGAAAAGTTTCTGCAAGCGAAAGATGGTTCGATATGCTCGGATATTCTGAAGCTGATCTTGTCCCGCATATCGCTACATGGGAAAATCTTCTTAATCCCGATGATAAGCCCTATGTCACCAAAGCTCTTGAACAGCATCTCCAGGGAAAGACCCTTATATACGAGAATGAATACAGACTCAGAAGCAAGTCCGGCAAGTGGGTCTGGATCCAGGCAAGGGGCAAGGTTATTGAAAGAGACGGTGATGGGCGGCCAGTGAGGGCCTTGGGCACTCATCTGGACATAACTGAAAGGAAGCTGGCAGAGGGAAGACTCAAGGAAAGCGAAGGCCGTTTTCGCGCTGTGTTTGAGTCAAGTATCGATTGCATCTGGATATGGGACAAAAATCTTGCGTGTTTATATGCTAATAAGGCGGCATATGTATATTCAGGGAAAAATGGTTTGGCACCTGAAGGTTGCTGCGGTATGAAACAATGCCTTGAAAATGTGTCCTGGCTTTATGAGCTTCTGGTTGGAAGGATTGAAAAAGTCTTTGAATCAGGAGAGCATATAAGACGCGAGGATTCATTGATGGCCTGCGGCCAGCCAATATATACGGAATCCGTCATTTCTCCTATTTGCGATTCTTCAGGTGAACTCTACGCCGCAGCTGTCGTTTTCAGGGACGTGACAGACAGAAAACTGTCTGAAATGGCTCTTCTGCAAAAAACCGAGGAGCTGGATAATTATTTTTCCAATGCTCTGGATCTTTTCTGTATCGCAGATACGGACGGGTACTTCAGGCGCCTGAACAGTGAGTGGGAAAACTCACTCGGTTATCCTTTAAAAGAGCTTCTGAACAGAAGATATATAGAATTTGTACATCCTGATGACAGGGTCGCCACCATAAACATCATGGCCACTCTTAAAAAGGAAAGGCAGATTCTAAATTTTGTCAACAGATACAGGCATAAGGATAATTCATACAGGTGGATTGAATGGAGAGCGAGCCTGAACGGGAATGTGGTTTATGCCGCAGCAAGGGACATAACGTCCAGAAAAAATACGGAAATAGAGCTGCTGAGACATGATAATTTACTTGGAGCGGTCAGTCTTCTTGCCGAACTGCTTCTCAGATCAGACGACTGGGTTGCCGATCTTTCCGGGCTTCTCGGGATAATTGGTGAAGCTTCTGGTTTCAGCAGGATTTATGTTTTTAGAAATTCTTTATCAGAATCCAGGGGGATTCTAACTGATCAGATCGCCGAATGGTGTGCAGAGGGCATCGAATCCCAGATGAATAATCCCATGCTGTATGATTTTTCCTGGAAAAAACAGGGTTTTGGGAGATGGGAGAATATTCTTGCATCTGGAAATATTGTTTCAGGAAACATCAGCATTTTTCCCGAAGAAGAGAGGCTGATGCTTGAGATGCAATCCATAAAGTCCATTCTTGTCATTCCCATCACTGTCAAGGGCAACTGGTGGGGAATGATAGGATTTGATGAGTGTAAAGGTGAAAGAGAATGGGCCCAGGTCGAAATTGATGTTCTCAGAACCGCAGCCGGAATTCTTGGCGCAGCAGTTGAGAGAAAGACTTTTGAAGATGACCTCCTTAAAGCAAAGTCAGATCTTGAAAACCTGAACAAGGATCTGGAGGAAGCCATAGGGATGTCAAACAGCATGACAGTTAAGGCCGAGCTTGCAAGCATGGCCAAAAGCGAGTTCCTTGCGAATATGAGCCACGAGATCCGCACCCCTATGAATGGCGTGATCGGAATGACCGGGCTTCTGCTTGACACCCGTTTGTCTGAAGACCAGCACCGGTACGCAATGATAGCACGGAAAAGTGCCGAGACACTTCTTGATCTCATAAATGACATACTCGATTTTTCCAAGATTGAAGCGGGCCGGGTGGAGCTTGAATTTGATGATTTCAACCTTGGAGAACTTATTGAAGACACAAGTGAGATCCTTGCGGTAAAGGCAGGTGAAAAAGGAATAGAGCTAATTCCATTCATAGATCCTTTGATTCCTGCATTTGTGAAGGGAGACAAAAACAGGCTGAGGCAGATTATTCTTAATATTGCAGGTAATGCCATTAAATTCACAAGTCAGGGCGAAGTCTATATCTGGGCCAGGGTGAGCGAATCCGATGAGAAATCCGTAAAAATAAGATTTAGTGTTTCTGATACCGGGATAGGTATTCCTGAAGATCGTTTTGAAGCTATTTTTGAGCCGTTTGCCCAGGCTGACGGAAGCACCACGAGAAAATACGGCGGAACCGGGCTCGGTCTTGCAATTACAAAAAGACTGGTCACAATGATGAACGGAGAAATCTGGCTTGAAAGCGTTTTAGGAAAAGGCGCCAGTTTTGTTTTTGATATTTCTTTTGCAACATCAATTCATAAATATTCCGGGCCTTTGTATGATTATTCAGGGCTGAAAGTAATAGTGACGGATAATAATGAAAAATGCAGGAGGAGCATAGGATCATACCTTTCTGTATTCGGCTGCTTTGTTACCCTTGTATCTGATCGAAATTCGGTAATCAATGAACTCAGAAATGCTGTTAATGCTGGAAAACCTTATGATTATGCAATTATCGGTACTTCTGATGATGACAAATGTCAGGATCCTTTGATTGAGGGAATAACTTCAAAGATTTTTGAATCCACTTCGTTCATAAATATGAAATACCCCGGACAGGAATCCGGAGAAAAAGAGGAATACAAAAATGGTTTTTTTTCCGCATTTCTTTCAAAACCTGTGAGGCGTTCAAGTCTGCTGGAATGTCTTTCAAATATGAAGGATATGGATGACCGGAATCATGGAATTCCTGTAAATAATGATGTGGCCGGCATTGAAAAGGCGCATAGAAAAATTCTGGTGGTTGAAGACAGCCTGATAAATCAGGAAGTGGCTCTTTCAATACTCAGAAAAAAAGGCTACACGGCAGATGCAGTTGCAAACGGGCTTGAAGCTGTGGATATTCTTAAAAAGGAAGCGTATGATCTTGTTTTAATGGATTGCCATATGCCGCAGATGGACGGGTATGAAGCGACAAAGGCCATAAGGGATTCTTTGACAGGTGTCCTGAATCCTCTCATTCCGATTATTGCGATGACAGCAAATGTACTTAAGGGTGATGCTGCAAAATGCATGTCCTCGGGAATGAATGATTATATCCCCAAACCTGTCAAGCCGGAGGTTCTTGACTCTGTGGTATTGAAATGGCTTAAAATATCGGGATTGTCAAAAGAAGAAAAAAAGGCCGACGCTCTGGCGCCTGATTCTGGGATGAATGGGCAGGCAGTTTCAGAAACAGTTCCTGTTTTTGACAGAAAATCATTGCTTGAAAGGGTCATGGGGGATGAGGATATTGCCATAAGCGTAACCGAAACTTTTTCCGGTGAAGGCTCTGCATATGTTGCCTCCCTGCGTAATGCGGTAGCGGAGCAGGATATTCAAAAAACTGCCGAGGTCGCACATATGATAAAAGGCACTGCCGCCAATGTCGGTGCATTGCGCATACAGTCCAAGGCTTTTGAAATTGAAAATATATCCAGGCTCCAAGGTATCATGCCTTCAGATGATGTGGTGGATGAACTCGAAAGGGAGTTTGAGGCTTTCAGGATAGAAGTGTGGAAGGCCGGAGAACATGAATTATTTTGATTGCAGGTGTATTTCAAAACATCCGTCATGATTCTGATACGTGTATGATACGTGTATTTGCCTTTTTGCGAGTTCATATTATAATAATTGTTTAAAGAATATTTGTCTTTCAGTTTAGGTTTGTAATAGTAATAAAATAACCTGACTTAAAAAAAGGGAATATAAGGATTACATTAAAGGAGATTTAAATCAATTATGTGCCCAGAATTAATTAATGGAATCAAATCCAAACTTCCTTCACCAATACTTAAGGGTCTTGAACGAATTCCTCCTAAAGACCAGCCTAAAATCTTTATGGATACTTGCGGCCATCTTTCAGGAATTCCTGATGAACTTGATGAAGATCTGGTTACAGAAATAGAAAGAGCCATAAGATATCTTGATGCAAAGATAAGACTTGTAAGAATGATGCTCTCAACCCAGATAAGAAATGACGGATGGGATGTGGTGGAAACCGAGTGCATAATAATGGATATTTATAAAAAATTTGGATCCGGCGAGTTTTATAAAGCTTATGAAGAATTCTATCAAGGCAAGACTCTTGAAGAGCTTGGCATCATTATATAATATGGAAAAAATCGGCGGGCCCCTATCAGTGGTCTGCATGATTTTATTGGGCCTTTCCATTTTTTCCTGTTCATCTTCATCTTCTGTGGGAGGTGTGGAAGAAGAGGAGGAAGAAGTAAGATCAGGGCAGATAATCGGCCGTTCAGGCGGTTCGCTGTCTGTGTCAGATCCTTCTTCGGAACTGTCAGGAGCTGAAATAGTCATTCCTGAAGAGGCTGTTTTGTCCGACGTACAGTTTTCAATAAATAGTTCATCCCTTCCTGGGCCACTTCCTTCAGGAATCAAACAGGTAGGCCCTTGCGTGAGTTTTTACCCCCACGGGCAGCAATTCAAGCGAAAAGCCTCGATTTTTCTCCCATATAAAGATTCGGATAATGACGGTTTTTTTGATGGAGGCCAGGGCTCTGAAAAAAAAGCGGCGGTTTTCTATTTCAATCCTCAAACCATGAAGTGGGAGAAACAGGCCACGTCATTCAGGTCGCTTTCGTCAAACAGGACCGGTATTAAAACAGACCATTTAAGCACCTTTCTTATTGCGGTCGATGAAACTGTTCCTGACACAGGCGACACTGACATCCCTCCACTTGTGGCCGGCGAGTATTTTACAGGTGGGGCTGAATATACATTTAGAAACGGTGAATGGGTTCTCTGGCCCAAGGGGTGTATTGTTGATAAATCCGTCAGATGCGGTCAGTCATGGAATCTTACCGTTGTTTTCCGGTTGGAAGGCCTTTTTGCAGTAATTGACAAATATACTACAATGACGGGTGGTTATTCTGTCGATGTGGCCGATGATTTTAAATCTGCGGTAATAAACGTATTTGATATTCCTGAATTCGAAAAGGTCAAAAGATCAGGAGATGCTGCCCTGTGGACATGGTCGGCCCAGTTTGAAAAAGATCATACAAGGATCACTAAATACAGGGTTATGGATGATTCATCGCTGGAAGCGGCGGCTGTTACCGGCGAGAAAATATATGCGGACGTGGAGGTGGTTGATGCCCAGACCATAAAGGTGGACTGGAAAGTTCAGGCAGATACTGATCTTATTCCCGGGGATATTCTGGTTGTTATTTTTGAGGCTATTTATAACGGGTAGCTTTTCTAATAAAAACGACCGTGTTTAATTATCATCCTAATATCTGACAAGGCCGCAAAAAGTCAGATTCACATCATTCAGGCTCAGGCCGGAATCCAGAAGTGGCTGAAATTACTGGATGCCTGATCAAGTCCGATATGACACTAAAGCCATTTTCTGGCTTTTTGCGAGACCATCAATATTTGAAAACCCTTCATAAACCAACGATAAAAAAAGGCAGGGAGAATTCTCCCTGCCTTGTTGAATACCCTTGAAAGCTTAAATTTTTATCTTTTTTACAATTTCATCCATGCTTAGGGCAATATCACTAAGTTTTTTTGCACTTAGGTTTACCTGGGCACTCATTGAAGCAATTCCTTCTGCCTCAGAATGAACTCCTGCAATATCTTTTGTTATTTCACCGGTTGCCAGAGATGCCTGGGATACGTTTGTCGTTACTTCCTGGGTGCCTAGTGAAGCCTGGACAACATTGTTTGCTATTTCTTTGGTGGTTGCGGCCTGTTCTTCGACAGCTGCGGCAATTGTTGATACTATGTCATTGATATCATTGATTACATTTGAAATTGTACTGATCTGGGATGCTGCACTTGATGTAGAGCCTTTGATTTCTTCTGTCCTTTTTTTGATTTCTTCTGTGGCTGCCACTGTCTGGGACGCCAGTTGTTTTATTTCGCTTGCGACTACAGCAAAGCCTTTTCCCGCTTCTCCGGCTCTTGCCGCTTCGATTGTGGCATTCAGAGCAAGAAGATTTGTCTGTTCTGAAATATCAGTAATCATGGAAGTTACTTTTTCTATCTGTGCCGCAGCTCCTCCCAAGGCAGCCATGATTTTTGAAGCGTCATCTGCCTGAATTACCGCTTTCTGGGATATTGATTTGGCGTTTTCCGTATTTCTGCTTATTTCATTTATTGTTGAAGCCATCTGTTCAGCAGAGTTTGCCACCATGCTTACATTAGTTGATGTCTCTTCCACTGCCGCGGCTATTGAGTTCATATTCACGCTCATTTCTTCAGACGCAGCTGCAACTGTGTTGAGGTGGGAGAGCGTAGATTCGCTGCTTGATTTAAGCGAGCCGGAAACATCTGACAGGTCTGAGGCAGAGCCTATAACGCTTCCTGAGGCTTCGCGTATGGCTGTTATCATTTTCCCCATATTTTGGGTCATTAAATTAAGATTTGAATTCATCTGGCCTAATTCATCCTTGCCCTTTACTTCTGCAGTATGGGTGAGATCTCCTGAGCTGATAAAGTCTATCTGCTTTTTTGCCGCTGTCAGAGGTAATATGAGATTCAGTTTTACGAAAAGCCAGCTTATTCCGCCTATTAGTCCTGCTATAATTGCTGTCCATAAAAATGTTGCGATTCTTGCTTTTGCTACTTTATTATTTGCTTCTTCGAGGGAGCTTATTATTTCAAAGGCTCCATGGATTTCTCCTTCTTTCCAGCCTTCCTTTGTTCCGCCTATGGGATCTTTTTCTCCTTTTGGATCACCGTGGCAGAAAAGGCAGTCCTTTGAGAGCTTGATCGGTCTGAAATACCTTATTTTATCGCTCTCTTTTATTATTTTTTCTGTCAGGCCTCCAGCCGCAATTTCATCAAGCACTTTTTTCTCTAATTCAGTTGGCTGATTTGCCGGGTTTCTTGGTGATTCTTTTGGTACCCTGAATTCAAAATTCCCCTCTTTTGCATTTCTTGCAACAGTTTGAATAGCAGTTACAACCGGAACCGCCTGAACAAGATTTTCCTTTGGAATTTCATTTAAAGGCTTGATTATTCCAAGTTCAACTTTTTTAGCCATTTCATCCCTGGAAGCTTCTGCCATAAAAACAAAGGCCCGGCTTTTTGACAGAATTTCATCCTCTGCGGCAGCTCTTATGTCCGCAATCCTGTATGACGCAAAAACAAATGCAATGATGACAGGGCCAACAATGGCTACTGCCAGAACTTTCCATTTTACGCTTATATCACTTAGTCTCATTTGGTCCCCCTGGGGAAGATGTGGTTGAAGGGATGGTGCCGGCTAAAAAGAGATCCACCTTTTAATTAATGACAAGGTTGCAAAAAGTCCGATTTCCGTTATTCCGCCGCGGCCCGTCCCTGTGAAAAGCGGGGAGGCTGAATCCAGCAGAGCTGGATTACGGATCAAGCCCATCAAGACGCCGATGCCTTTTTTTGACTTTTTGCGAGACCGTCAATTAATGATAGAGGCTTTGAATTTTCAATAAAATACCATTATCCAATTTGTTTTGGAAGTTGTTTTGGGGCGGACGTATAGAAAGTTTTCTTTGCCAGGTTTTTTGTGAGATCAGTTTGTTTTTGAAATATCCCTCAGGTGCTCCGAAAGCTTCATGTTTTCTCTGTAATCGACTGGTATTGAAATGAGAGCGGGTTTTCCGCAATTGAATGCCTTATAAAGCTCTTCGGATATTGCTGCTGAGTCAGTGATCCTTTTTCCGTACCATCCAAAAGCCCTTGCGAGATCTGCAAAATCAGGGTTATTGAAGTGCAGATCCGTATGATGGCCAAATAAATTGTCCTGCTTCCATTTTATGAGTCCGAATTCTCCGTCCTCCCAGACCATGACAACTATGTTTGCGCCAATTCTTGAGGCTGTTTCCATCTCCTGCATATTCATCAAAAAACCGCCATCACCGCATACTGCGATGATTTTTTTGTCAGGGCATGCAATTTTTGCCCCCACGGCTCCGGGAAGGGCAAAACCCATTGGGCAGAAACCGTTGGGGATAAAGCATGTCCTGGGGTTTTCCGTATGAAAGTACCTTGCTATCCATAATTTATGAGCCCCAACGTCACTTATGAGTATGTCTTTATCTGACATTGCTTTGCTTATTTCCAGGATGATTTTCTGGGGAGATATTAATCCTTTCTGATTAATGCTTTTGTGGCTTTCAAGATCCTTAATTATTTTTTTCCTGGTTTCATGCTGGAAAGACAGGTCAAAGTGTGTCTCTGAATTTGAGATAATACTGGTGAGTATTCTGAATGCTTCGGAGATATCTCCTGTCACCTCAATATTCGGCATGTAGCATTCATCTGTTTCTGCAGGAAGATAATCAATATGGATTATTTTTTTGTGAGAATCATTGCCATCAGGATTCCATTTTTTGGGCGAGTACTCGACGAAATCATAACCGGCGGCAATAACCAGATCAGCTTCTTTAATAGCCATGCACTCATAATCTTCTGCTTCAAGTCCAATGGTGAAAAGATTCTGTTCGCTGCATTTTGAAACTGCTCCCTTTGCCATGAAAGTAGAGGTGACTCCGATGCCTGTTTTTTCTGCAAAAATTCTCAGTTCCCTGTACGCTTCTTCACGTATTACGCCATTTCCGGCAATTATTATGGGATTGTTTGACGCCATGATATGTGTTGCGGCTTTTTTTATTAAATCCCTGTCAGGAAGCGGTCTTCCTGGGTTTTCAGCCCTCAGGGGCTTGAGTCTGGACTCCGCATGCATTGACGCTATGTCGCAGGGAAGCTCTATCAGACAGGCTCCGGGTTTTTCTTCTCTGGCTGTCTTGAAGGCTTTTCTTGTTATTTCAGGTATGCTGTCAGGGTGGAAAATCGTGCATGACCGCTTTGTTATGTGTTTGAAAAGAGAGACCAGATCAATATTCTGGTGTCCTTCCTTGTGCAGTCTATGACTGTCTGCCTGGGCTATTATGGCGACAAGAGGAACTCTGTCCATATTGGCATCTGCTATGCCTGTGATCAGATTTGTCGCTCCTGGTCCAAGAGTTGAAAGGCAGACTCCTGGATTTCCTGTGAGTCTGCCGTACAAATTGGCCATGAATGCAGCGCCTTGCTCATGACGGCAGAGTATGAATCTTATCGTTGACTGCTCGAGAGCCATCAGAAGCCAGGCATTTTCTTCCCCCGGCAACCCAAAAATATATTTTACACCTTCATTTTCAAGGCATTTTACAAGAAGCTCTGCGCTGTTCATGATAATTATTGCGCTTTTATAAGGTCAATTTCAATTCTGTATCTTTTTTCAAGATCGTTCATTTTCATTTTTTTAAGAACGATGTCTCCTGCTGTATTGATGGTTTCGGTTCTCTCCTCAACAATTTCAGCTTCTTCGGATTCTTTTCTGTCTGCTGATTTTATTATGAAGTTTGCGTTGCCCTCAGTTGTTTTTTCAAGATACCACACAGAACTTCTTTTTATACCTGATGTCATGGTCATCTCAACAAGAAACCCGAATTCTCCGGTGCGGCACGATTCAGGCCATCCGCCGGAGTCGATTTCATCGCTTGAGATTCTTGATGTTATCTGGCCGCTGGCTGTGTCTGCTTCTGCAAGAAGAATTCCTTCCTCCGTATAAAAACGCGTGGTGTCCCTGGTTATGACTGTAGGATCACCGCTGCCGTCTTCAGAGTCGAGGTTGTCTTCAAATGTTAGGTTTATCCTTTCCCTTACAGGTATTACAATCCTTCCTTCAAATTCTACCTGGTCGCCGGTTTGTCTTGTATACTCGCCGGTGCAGTCGCTTAAATTTTCATCTCTTCTTAGTTCATAGGCTGATCCTGAAACAGTCCAGGCTTCGGCCGTCATTTTTTGAAGATGGGAGCTGATGACCTGATATTCCTTTTTCTTGTCAAGGCCAGATCCATCAGTGATTAGTCCTTTCCCTTCATCATTGTCAGTCTCATATTCTGAAATACATCCTGCGACTAAAAAAATGGCAAGCAGAAAAACGGCAACAATTTTTGCCTTCATTTATCACTTTCCTCCGGAATTATTGGTGGTCTTTATTGAGGGATTTTTTTGAAATTTTTAAACAGTGCATCAATAATTAAACATTATTTATGCTTTATACAAGCGTTTTGATGTCTGTCATTTCTTTTACATTTTCCCTACAAAACTCTGGAAGGAAATAATTGCTCATCAATGGTCGAAAAAAGCCCAAATTTTTTAAAAATATTTGATTTTATCATTAATATGCCCGTGGCTTGCTTATTGCAGTATAAATTTTAAAAAAAGCAGTGCTTTTTTTGAAAACTAATTAAAGACACTCAAATTTTTACCGATGAGATTATCAGACGTATTAAGAAAGTAATTCGTATTGCGGTGATTTTGAAGCTCAAGCGGGGAAGGGGGACGTTATGATAGAATGCATGAAACTCCATAAACCCATAAGACAGATGGAAGTTGGCGAAGAGGGCTATCTCCAGATTGGTTCTCTGCTAAATGATGAAAGAGGCCGGGTTTGGTTGAATCTCAACGGAAAAGTATCAGAAAATTATGGCGGCCTCCTTACTCCTGCTGTGAAAAGAGTTGATTCGACTGACAAGGGTTTTGATGTCGATACAATTACGGTCGTAACTCCGTATATGGGGATATCACATATCCTTCATAAAGTTCCTGACATGATTTGTCTGGACGAAGAAACAGAATCAGCGCAGGTATTATCAGTATCTGAGGATAATCATTCCAAAGAAGCAGCTGGAGCATCTGACGTTGTTTCTCCTTTATACAATATTTTCATGAACACTTCAGTGTTCAATGAAGTGCTCATAAGGACAAGTGTCCCGGAAGTAATCAGGGGAGAAAAGCCAGCGTTCAGCGGTGTAATCCTTTATGGCAAAGGCGGAACCGGCAAGACAGCTCTTCAGAAGGCAATAGCACAGGTTTATGAAAGAGCCGGAGCTCATTCAGTTGAACTCAATGTCGCGTCCTTGTCTGAGAAATACGTAGGCTCTCTTGCCCATAATCTTGACGAGAAAATTGCTGAAATAAATAATGTTTCAATAAAATCAGGCAGACCGGCCTATATTTTTCTGGATGAAGCGACTTCACTCGTAATATCTTCAGAAGCGCATAATTCTTCAGGCATGGATTATTATCAGGAGGCTGTGGATGTTCTTAAAAAATATATTTCTAATTATCCTAATCTTGTTTTCAGTATAACAACAAACGCCAAACCGGATATTTTCGATGATACTTTAATAAGAGAAGGACGGCTTGCTCCTGTCCATATACCGCCTCCTGGCGAAGAAGAAAGAAAAGCGATGTGGAAGCATTTCATGGAAAAGCATGATGTTGTGAAAGGTCTGAATGAAGAACATTACACCGAGCTTGCCACAATAATACCTGGAAAGACCGGAGCATTCATAAGCGAGTTTTGCAGAAGTTATGTGCCAAGAAAAAAGCTTGCAATGGAGACAGCTGCGGCCGGAAGCAAAAATCTTCTCGATGCTTTGGCAAGGGGCAGTTATGTATCACTTGAAGATGTTCGGCGCAAAGTAACATTTGAAGGAATTAAAGAAGATATAAATGCTTTGAACGGAAAGTCTAATGAAAAAAATCCAAAATCCAGGGTCGGTTTTATATGAAAAAAAGGGGCTGATCGGCCCCTTTTTGATTCATGAGTCAAAAATGTATCATTGATGGCTTTTATCTGCTTTTTAGTTCGGCAATTTCTTTCTGAGCTTTTTGAAGTTCTTCTGTGACAGCCATCAGCCGGTTCATTACATTTAACTTTTCAATCTCTTCTTTTGCCTTAATGAGCTCTTCAGTTGTCTCTCTCAGCCTGTTTGCAAGAATCTGTGCGAACTCCCTGTATATTATATATCTGAAAGCGAACCTGTTTTTTGCTGAGAATTTATCAATGTCCACAACATTAAGGGACAGGCATATTGCAGAATCCAGGGCATGGACAGAAGCCGAGCGCACTGTCCCGTTTATTGCCCCCATTTCTCCGAAAACATCCCCGGTTGTTTCAAGGGTTACTAATTGTTTACCCTTCTTGCTTATGGTTACTTTCCCGGAAACAAGATAGAAAATCCATCCATCTGTTTTACCTTCCTCAAGAATAAGATCACCAGGGCCATACTCTCTGATTTCACTCATCTTGAGCAGCTCCTGAAGTTCTTCGTCGTCAAAAGCCTTGAGTACAGGAATCGTCCTGAGTCGTTCCAGTATTTCCTGGTTTACCATTATGCTTTCCGGATTTGTCATATTTAAAACTCCAAGGGGGTAGATTATTTTTTTTATTATATAAAATACTCACTTTCCAGTCAATCGATTCCAGTTTTTAAGAATTTTACAGTCTGGGGGCTTTTCGGGTTGAAATATAGTGATTCAGGACGTGCTGTTTGGATTGTGGCTCGACTTTTGCCTTTTGGGGGAAGCGCCTTCAAGTACAGATATATTAATTTAAAGCAGAGATTCTTTTTTTAAGGCTACTTCTAAAAAATGATGACCATAAAAAAAGTCAGAAGAGGTCTTCAGTGTCATGCCTGACTTGATCCGTCATCTTTGTATTTTCAGATATTTCTGGATTCCGGCTCCCTATTTTTACAGGGACAGGACAGATGAAATCGGACTTTTTGCCAAAGCTTAATGAGATTGCGTCAGCGTCGTACTCGAATCCTCATTTAAGACTGTATAAACTCCGCTTTTTAAGCGCTTCCGCTTCCTTGCTTGCACATCAAAAATTCTAATTTTTCGAGGCACCCTTAATTGTTATTATTGCTCTTTCCTGACACATTAGCGGCAACTCGTATTCCTTAATTGTAAGGTCGACAAAATGTCCGGTACCGGCAATGAATTGTTCGGCTTCAGTTCCTGCTTCTTTACCTTTCATGGCAATTATTATCCCGTCATTTTTTAAGAAAGGAGATGCCATGTTCAATATATTCTCGAGGCTTGAAAAAGCCCTGCATATTGCGATATCGAAAGATCCTGTCATTCCTGGTTTTGTGGAAAGATCTTCGGCCCTTGAATGTACGGCACTAATGCCCTTCAAGCCTGTTTTTATGATGACCTGTTTTAAAAAGCTTATTTTTTTTCTTGAGGAGTCAAGGAGGAGTACATCAAGATCGTTTCGTAAAATTTTAAGAGGTATGCCAGGGAAGCCTCCTCCTGTTCCTATGTCAATAATCCTTGCCTGCTTTTTCATCATATTTGCCGGCGCAAGGGAGTCAATGACATGCTTTACAGCAATTTCTTCGGGATCTGTGATTGATGTCAGATTGGTTATTCTGTTCCATGCAACCAGTTCCTTGCAGTGAAGTGCCATTAGCTGGGCCTGATTTTCGGATATAATGACATCCAGCTCTGCAGCGCCTTTTAATATTGTTTCATTCCATTTTATATCGCCAATTTCCATATATTATCTTCTGAAGATTCCTTTTTTAGACTCTCCGTTTTTATATCTGATGTAGTCAGAAATAATTTTACCGTGGTCAAATGCAAGATCTTCAGGGATTTCAGACAAAGGAAACACCCTCAGGGCTTTTGCATCGTCCATGGCATATGGAGTCTGGTTAGGATCATGCTTTACTATGAATACAACAGATACAGTGTGTTTTCTCGGATCCCTATAAGGATCCGAGTATGCATGAAACTGTTCTTCTATGTCTATATCAAGGCTCGTTTCTTCTCTTGCTTCCCTGATGACAGCGGTTTCGAGTGACTCGCCGTAATCCACAAATCCACCTGGAAGAGCCCATCCATATGGAGGGTTTTTTCTCTCTATTAGAATAATTCCTGATTCCGTTTCAATTATTGCGTCAACAGTCAGAAGGGGATTTCTGTAAGTTTTGTCCATAATTTATAAAAGTTTGAGCACTCTTTTCAGTATTTGTTTTTGTGGCGGATACCTTAGAGGGTTATCAACAGCCAGAGATCTCTTCATAACGCTTTTATAATGAGTAAAAGCGTCAAATCCAATCTTCCCATGGTATGATCCCATTCCGCTTTCGCCAACACCTCCGAATGGCAGATGGCTTGATGTTATTTGCATGATTGTATCATTTATGCAGACGTTCCCTGATGAAGTCGATTTTAGGATTCTGTCCACATTGTTTTTGTCTTTGGAAAAAAAATAAAGAGCGAGTGGTTTGGGGAATCCAAGTACAGTATCCACTGCTTCATCAATTTTGTCCCAGGAAATAACCGGAAGAACAGGCCCGAAAATCTCATCCTTCATAACGGGGTCATCAAGGCTGATCTTATCCAACAGAGTAGGTGAAATGTAAAGATTTTTGTCGTCATGATCTCCTCCGCAGAAGACCTTGTCAGGCATTATCAGGCTTTTTACCCTTTCAAAATGTCTTTTGTTTATGATTCTTCCATAAAAATCGCTTTTTGATGGATCATCACCATAAAATTTTTTAATGTTTTTAGATATCTCGTTCATCAAAGGTTTTTTTATATTTTCATTTACGAGCAGATAGTCAGGAGCAACACAGGTCTGGCCCGCATTCATGAATTTACCCCAGGCTATTCGTCTTGCGCTGAGCTGAATGTCCGCTGTCTCATCAATTATGCATGGGCTTTTCCCGCCAAGTTCGAGTGTCACCGGAGTAAGATGTCTGGCTGCGGCGGCCATGACAGCTTTTCCTGTCTGCGTGCTTCCCGTAAAAAATATATGATCAAATTTTTCTTCCAGAAGGGCCTTTGTTTCTTCTATCCCTCCACAGATAATGGCGATGAATTCAGGGTCAAAATTTTCAGTAATTATTTCCTTTATCAGCTTCTCGGTGTTTTCGGCAAATTCTGACGGTTTCAGAACGCTACAGTTCCCGGACGATATTGAACTGACGAGGGGCGCCATCAAAAGCATGAACGGGTAGTTCCAGGGCGCAATTATCAGAATTTTTCCAAGTGGTTCTGGCATTCTGATACTTCTGCCTGGCATGCAAGTGATTGGAGTGCTGACACTGATTGGTTTTGCCCATTTTTCAATATTTTTAATAGCGAATTTTATTTCCCTGAGTACCTCATGTATCTCGGTCATGTATGCTTCTGTATCATTTCTTCTAAGATCAAGGTGTATAGCCTCTGATATTTTTTTTTCATTTGAAATAATGGCATTTTTTAGGATGGTGAGTTGCTTTTTTCTGAATTCAATATCCCTTGTTTCGCCTGTTTTGAAAAATGTATCTTGTTTTTCTATTATCTTAGTGATTTCAAAAATGTTCATATATTTGCCCTTTTTAATTGAGTTAGTTGACCGACTAAATAATAGAGGGGCTAAATAAAAAGTCAAGACTATTTTTTGGTGTTACAAAGCTTGACAAAGTCGCAAAAAGTCCGAATTTAGTCATTCCGGCGCAGGTCGGAATCCAGAAGTATCTGAAATAACTGGATGCCGGATCAAGTCCGGCATGACGCCGAATCTCTTTTTTGACTTTTTGCGAGGCCATCAAAGCTTGGTTGGATGCTCAGCCGGAAAATGTTACAATCAGTTAGGTGCTGTCTGGAAATCAGTGTTATTGAAAAATGCTTTAGCTTCTCCAACAATATAAAGCGAGCCGGTTATGCATATGATTTCTTCGGGGTTTTTTGTAGAAAGCCCTTTTTTTATGGCTTC
This sequence comes from Desulforegula conservatrix Mb1Pa, assembly GCF_000426225.1. Lineage (NCBI taxonomy): Bacteria > Pseudomonadati > Thermodesulfobacteriota > Desulfobacteria > Desulfobacterales > Desulforegulaceae > Desulforegula > Desulforegula conservatrix. Next base: position 45,188 of record NZ_AUEY01000006.1, on the reverse strand, counting down.
CGGAAGGTCTGGGATTACAGTTGATGTTATACCGAAACTCTCTTTTAGAAAGCTGCCAAGCTCTTCCGCCTTTTCTGCCCGCAGGCTTTTAGATTCTGTGATAATAATCCTTGGGTTCAGCCCTGCAATCGGTTTTAGTGATTGTGTATGGTCTTTGTCCTTCATCATTCCAATGATAAAGAGAACAGGTTTATCCCTATGCATCGTTTTAAGATAGGTACACAGTTTTTCAGTAGCTTCAGGATTATGCGCTCCGTCCAGTATTATGAAGGGGTTTTTGCTTACATACTCAAGCCTTCCTGGCCACGAAACAAGCTTAAGTCCGTTTCGTATTGAATTTTTGGTTATTCTTTGGTCTTTTAATATATTGCAGGCAGCTATGCAGAGTGCTGTGTTGTCTATCTGGTGATCTCCATTAAGGCGGATTTCAATATTGCCGATGAAATCATTGTTATTGCCTTTATAGTAATAAGATGAGTCTGGGCTTCGGATTAGGGAAAAATCAGTATCTATTTTCAGGAGAAAAGAATTTGATCCTTCAGCCTCATTTTCAATTACTTTAAGGGCTTCACGATTTCTGACGCCTGTAATTACTGGTACGCCCGTCTTGATTATTCCGCTTTTGTCAGATGCGATGGACGAGATCGTATTGCCAAGAAAAGATTCGTGATCCTTTGATATTGTGGTTATTATGCTTGCACAAGGAGTTATGGTATTGGTGGCATCAAGACGGCCGCCCATTCCTGTTTCTATGACAGCATATTCAACGCCATTTTCAGCAAAAAAACAAAAAGCCATTGCCGTAGCATATTCAAAGAAAGTGGCAGGGCGTTCTCCTGTGTCTGCCTGTTTTACTTTTTCATAGAATTCAACAACTTCGGAGTCCGAAATATGCTCGCCGTTTATCGAAATTCGTTCATTGAATCTGATCAGGTGAGGTGAGGTAAAAAGTCCGGTTTTAATGCCTGATGCCGACAGGATTGATGCGATGCTTGAGGCTGTTGAACCCTTGCCGTTGGTACCTGCTATATGAACTGATTTGATTTTTTTTTCAGGGGAGCCAAGTTTTTCAAGCAGATGCCTTATTGTCTCGAGTCCTGGTTTTATACCGAATCTTCCGAGGCTGAAAAGCGTCTGAATGCATTTGTAGTATGCTTGGTTGCTGTTGGTTGGCGACTTGGTGGTTGAATTCATCGATTGCCTGGAAAAAATGTAATGGTGTCTTTTTCAGGAAAGCATATTTTTAATAAATTTACTAAACAAAAAAGCCCGACACATATGTGCCGGGCTTTTTTAAAAAACTGGATAAAATTATTTTCTGAATTTTCTTGCCGCTGCAATGCGCTGTCTTCTTTCTGCTTCACGCGCCTTGCGTCTGCGGTATTCGCTAGGTTTTTCAAAAGTCTTTTTGAGTTTGAGACGCTTAAAAAGTCCATCGTTTTGGATTTTTTTCTTCAAAATCCTCATTGCCTTTTCAAGGTCATTGTCTAATACGCGAACCTCGATTTCTTTCAAACTATATCGCCCCTTTCTTGCCGTCTTTGACGGGTGATGTATTGCAATTTTTCAAAATCATATTTATTTATTTTAAAATATTGAATAAAGCAAGGAAATTTTAAAATGGAAAAGTTCAAAATAAAACCGGCCTCAAGGGGCCGGTTTTATTTTGAAACTTTATATGAGCTGGTTGTTACAGATTAGCAAGAAGCTGAGCTGTAACTTCAGGAACTGCTTTTTCACCATCAAGTATGATGTATTTGCTTGCGCCTTTTTCAGCAAGAGCCTTGAAATAATATGCAGATGCAAGGGTTCCGTCTACTGAGTTGTAGTAGATGTCATGACGTTTGTTGATAGCGTCTGCATCCTGGTCATCAGCGCGGGAAGAAAGTTCACCGCCGCAAACACGGCATTTGTCACCGTTTGGCTTGATGGCATCAATATAAATATTGTTAGGATGGTTGTTGTCATTTACGCAGAGACGACGACCCATGATGCGGTTTTTTGCAGTTTCTCTGTCAAGAAGAATCTCAACAACGTAGTCAAGCTTCATGCCTGAAGTTTTAAGCGCTTCATCAAGCTTTTCCGCCTGTACCTTGTTTCTTGGGAAACCGTCAAGAAGCCAGCCTTCTTTGCAGTCATCTTTCTTAAGGCGATCAAGAATCATTGGGATTGTGATTTCATCTGGAACAAGGTCACCCTTGTCAATATAGCCTTTAGCTATCATACCAAGTTCAGTGCCGCCCTTGATGTTTTCACGGAAAATTCCGCCTGACTCAACATGGGCAAGCTTGAATTTGTCACGAAGGATTGCGCCCTGGGTACCCTTTCCGCTTCCGTTTGGACCAAAAAACAGAATGTTCATTTGCTGATTCTCCTTAAAAAGTTAAAATAGCTAATTTATGTCTATAAATACAAATAAAGCCTCGAAGGCTTAAAGTCTAAATAAGAAAATCAAGAAGTAACGCGAAGTTAGTATTAAAATCCTCACACCTTGTCAAGTAAAAGAGCTTTTGTCCGTATGGGTGACATAAACTCGCATTTTCTTTAAAAAAATATTTGAATTCGTTTTGTTTTTGAATTATAGGACGTTCCGGGGAAAAGAAGGCGGGGTTTTAAATGAAAGGGGCCAGGGATGCCCAAATCAATGCGGGTTGCTTTAACTGGGAGCGCTGGATCAGGAAAGTCCACTGTCTGCCGGTGTCTCAGGGAAAAAGGTCTTGTCGTGATAGATCTGGACTCTTTGTCCAGAGAGGTTGTTGCGCCTGGTAGTTCGTCTTTGGCTGTTATAAGGGCTGAATTCGGACCCGAGTCCATTGCTTCTGATGGCGGTCTTAACAGGCCATATCTCAGGCGGCTGATAATAGCAGACCGTAACAAGAAGAAAAAACTTGAGGATATTCTTCACCCTCGAATACTTGCCGGTATGAACCAACAGATTGACGATGCCTTTAACAAAGGAGAGGATATTGTCATTGTAGAGGTTCCTCTGCTTTTTGAATCAGGTATGGAAGAAATGTTTGATTTTGTCGTTGTCATTATATGTGACCAGGTCGACAGAATCAAAAGGCTTTCGCTGAGGGACGGCGTATCAACAGAAGAAGCTTCTGCGCTTATTTCGATACAGATGCCAGATGATGTCAAGGCTGAAAAAGCCGACTATCTGATCAGCAACTCAGGTGGGGTTGCAGAGCTATCGGATGAATCGGAAAAATTGTATAACTATTTAAAATCTTTAAGGCTTGACAATTAAATCTTAAGGTTATAGCGTGATTATATAGTTGTGTTTCCTGGTTTTATTTCCCGGTCTCTTGGTAAATCCCTTATGTGCTCAAAAATCAAGTGGTCAAGTCGCGGCCTCTGCCGTATCTCGAATCATGCATTAGCCGAAAATCATGCTTTAGATTAGGATCTCGAAAGTCCAAATAAGCCAAATTTTAAGTATCGTTAATAATTTATGAATTTTTAATGATGCATTCCGGTTTGAATTTCCGGTTTGGCTGCTGCAGGGTGAATTTTTTTATGATGGAGAAACTTCATGAATATTTCTGAACTTAAATCTATGAAAATCAAGGACCTGGCTAAGCTTGCCAAGCAGTACAATATAGATGGTGCTGCGGGTTTGCGTAAACAGGAGTTGATTTTCTCGCTTTTGCAGGCTCAGATAGAAAAAAATGGATTGATCTATGGTCAGGGCACGCTTGAAATCCTCCCTGACGGGTTTGGCTTTCTACGCTCTCCTGACTGCAATTATCTGCCAGGGCCGGATGATATTTATGTTTCACCATCCCAGATAAGGAGATTTAATCTAAGAACAGGGGACACTGTTTCAGGCCAGATTCGTCAGCCAAAAGAGTCTGAGAGGTATTTTGCGCTTCTCAAGGTCGAGGCCGTCAATTACGAAGACCCGGAAGTAGCAAGGGAAAAAATTCTTTTTGACAACTTGACCCCTCTCTATCCTGAACAGAAAATCAATCTTGAAAACGCAAGTGACAATTATTCAACCAGAGTAATGGATCTTCTCACGCCGCTGGGCTTTGGTCAGAGAGGCCTGGTCGTATCACCTCCGCGCTCAGGCAAGACCATGCTTCTTCAGAATATTGCAAACAGCATTATATCAGCGCATAAAGATGTCGTTCCTTTTATATTGCTGATTGATGAAAGACCTGAAGAAGTAACTGACATGGCCAGAAACGTCAACGCCGAGGTTATCAGTTCCACCTTTGATGAACCGGCCGAACGCCATGTCCAGGTCGCTGAAATGGTAATTGAAAAAGCCAAGAGACTTGTTGAGCATAAAAAAGACGTTGTAATCCTGCTTGACAGTATTACCCGCCTTGCAAGGGCTTATAACTCTGTAATGCCTCCGAGCGGGAAGATTCTTTCCGGTGGTGTGGACTCAAATGCTCTTCACAGACCGAAGAGGTTTTTTGGTGCCGCGAGAAATATTGAGGACGGAGGAAGTCTTACAATTATAGCCACAGCCCTTGTTGATACCGGAAGCAGGATGGACGAAGTTATCTTTGAAGAGTTCAAGGGTACTGGTAACATGGAAATCCAGCTTGACAGAAAGCTTGCTGACAGAAGAATTTTTCCTGCCATAGATATTAAAAAATCAGGTACGAGAAAAGAAGAACTTCTTATTGATGGCGCCACTTTGAACAGGCTTTGGATTTTAAGAAAGCTCCTTGCTTCATTAAATACGATTGACAGCATGGAATTTTTACTTGATAAAATGAGCGGAACACGAAATAATAAAGAGTTTCTTGATTCAATGAATTCATAATGAATAACAGGGAGTTTTATACCAGATGAAAGAGGGCATTCATCCTGCATATGAGTTGACCACAGCGACATGCGCATGTGGCAAAATTTTTGAAGTTGGTTCAGTTAGAAAGGATATCAAAGTGGAAATTTGTTCCGCTTGCCATCCTTTTTTTACCGGTAAGCAGAAACTGGTTGACACTGCTGGACGTATCGAGCGCTTCAAGAAGAAATACGCAAAATTTCAGGACAGCGCTGATAAATAGCTTTTCTATTTTTTGGGGGCTTAAGAATCACGGCGGTTTATTATGAACCGCCTGATTTTTTTTGCCTTTTTGTATTTTTAGAGGATATTTCTTAATTTCCTTACGGTGTCCATGCTTTGTTGACACCATTTTTACACAATAATCTGGGGAAGCCGAGTTCCAATCATGTTTGACAAGCTTTTGGGTGTAGAAGAAAGATTTATTAAGCTCGAGCAGTTGCTGAGCGATCCTGATGTAGTGCGGGATCAGTCAAAATATCAGAAATACCTCAAGGAGCATGCAGGCATAGCGGAACTTGTGGAAACTTTCAGGACTTATAGAAAAACTCTTGAGGATATTGAAGACAGCAAACTTCTTCTTGAGGAAGGCGATTCTGATCTAAAGGATCTTGCTCTGGATGAGCTTAAGTCTCTGGATGATAGAAAGGAAGAACTTGAAGCTAATCTCAAGAAACTTCTTATTCCCAAAGATCCCAATGATGACAGAAGTGTAATTGTTGAAATAAGAGCAGGAACAGGAGGAGATGAAGCAGCTATTTTTGCAGGAGATCTCCTCAGGATGTACAGCCGTTATGCTGAAAGGCGCAACTGGAAAGTTGAGATGATGGATTCGAGCCTAAGTGAAGCCGGAGGTTTTAAGGAAGTCATCATAATGATCAAGGGCGTAGGGGCTTACAGTGCTTTCAAATTTGAAAGCGGAACCCACCGGGTTCAGCGGGTTCCGGCTACTGAGTCCCAGGGCAGAATTCATACTTCAGCCGCAACCGTAGCTGTTCTTCCGGAAGCAGAAGATGTTGAAGTCCATGTTGATCCTGGTGATCTTCGTGTCGATGTTTACAGATCATCGGGTGCCGGTGGTCAGCATGTAAACACGACTGATTCGGCAGTACGAATCACCCATCTGCCCACAGGTACTGTTGTTACTTGTCAGGATGAAAGATCACAGATTAAGAACAGGGCGAAAGCCATGAGTATCTTAAAGGCAAGGATTCTGGACAAGATGAACAGAGATGCTAATGCTTCAAGATCCCAGGCCAGAAAAGACCAGGTTGGAAGTGGTGACAGAAGCGAACGTATTCGTACCTATAACTATCCGCAGGGCAGGGTGACTGATCACAGGATTGGTCTCACTCTTTATAAGCTTGAGATGGTAATGGAAGGAGATGTCGATGAAATCATCGAGTCCCTTGCAGCTTATTATCAGGCCCAGGCTCTTCAGGAGAATGAGACCGCTTTTTAATGGATACGGGACAGAATTCCACGTGGTGCGTAGGAGATGTCCTGAAATGGACGGCAGAGTATTTTGACAAAAAAGGGATTGATTCCCCTCGTCTGACTGCCGAACTGCTCCTTTCCAGGGTTCTTGGCATAAGCCGCCTTGATCTATATCTTGGATACGACAAGCCACTCAATCAGGAAGAACGATCCAGCTTCAAGGATTTAATTAAAAGGCGGGCTCAAAGAGAGCCGCTTGCATATATTCTCGGCGAAAAAGCATTTTGGAAGCTTGATTTCAAAGTCTCTCCATACGTTCTGATCCCAAGGCCGGATACAGAGCTCTTGATAGAAGTCGTTGCAGATGAAGTAAAAAATAATATGCGGCACGAGCATCGAATCGTCTTTGCCGATCTTGGTACAGGAAGTGGGGCAATCGCCCTTTCAATACTGACTGAGATACCTGATTCTTTTGCGGTAGGTTCGGATTTATCCGCCGAAGCCCTTTCTGTCGCCAGTGAAAATGCGTTTCTCAATAGTCTTTGTGATCGTATTTCCTTTGTCAGATCCAGCTGGTGCGACGCCTTTTCTTCAGAATTTAAGTTTGATTTTATTGTTTCCAATCCTCCTTATATACGATCTGATGTTATTCCTGTTCTCGAACCGGAAGTCTCGGTCCATGAACCGCTCAGCGCACTGGATGGCGGCGATGACGGACTTCTGTGCATCAGAAGAATCGTATCTTCGGCATTTGACCATATAAAACCGTCAGGCTTTCTTGTGATCGAGATTGGCTATGATCAGGGACGCGCTGTTTCACAGATTTTGGACTCGTCTGATCTTTGTGATGGGGTCAGAATAATAAAAGATTATGGTGGTAATGACAGGCTTGCTTTTGCAAGAAAAAGAAATCCCAGTGTGTGATTCTTTATAAATACCTTGCGGTCTCAACTGCAATTTGATATTGAATTCAGGCTTTTGTGAAGATTTCGATCTGATTCGGCTTTTGTATCAGTTACTTAGCCCTATCGATCGGGAACAACACGTTCTTGGACCTGTTACCCTGGTGCCGGGCAATCGGGCCTGGTTGGGTGTGGGGTTGAAGAGGGCGGAAGTTTAACCTAATTTCAAGGAGAAGTTAAAATGGCATACGTAACAATGAGAGAGCTTCTGGAAGCTGGCGTTCATTTTGGTCATCAGACCAGGCGCTGGAACCCGAAAATGAAACAGTACATTTTTGGCGCAAGAAACGGCATCTATATTGTTGATCTTCAGAAGACAGTAAAGATGTTCAGGGATGCATATGATTTCATTACAGATGTAACATCATCTGGAAAGTCTGTTCTTTTTGTCGGAACAAAAAAGCAGGCCCGTGAAACCATTGCAGAAGAAGCAGTCCGCGCAGGAATGTATTTTGTCAACAATAGATGGCTCGGCGGTATGCTTACCAACTATCAGACAATTAAAAAGAGTGTTGAGAGACTCAATTATCTTGATACAATCCATGAAGATGGAACCATCGAGCTTTTCCCTAAAAAGGAAAGACTCCAGCTTGGTAAAGAGCAGGGCAAAGCGACAGATGTTCTTGGCGGTATCCAGACCATGGGCGGTCTTCCTGGCGCAATATTCATAATAGATCCTAAAAATGAGTCAATTGCGGTTAAAGAAGCAAAAAGACTCGGTATACCAATAGTTGCGATAGTAGATACCAATTGCGATCCTGATGACATTGATTATGTTATTCCTGGTAACGATGACGCAATCCGTTCCATACAGCTTTTTGCATCAAGAATTGCAGATGCATGTATAGAAGGTAAGGCAAAGCACTCTGAAAGAGCCCATGCAGCTGTTGACAAGGCAGATGATGAAGGCGGCTCTATAGCGGATCGTGAAGGTCTTAAGCCTGGCGAGAGAAAAGTTATTTCTGCTGGCGGCGAAGGCCCGGTTGTTGAAGTAATCAGAAAATCAGCGTCAGAGTAGCATCTTTTGTTTGTTTAAAAATCAGGGCGGTGCCGGTTTAATACCGGCTCCGCTTTGGCATGTATAGATGGCCTAAATATCTGATTAATAAGAATTTTACCGGATTTTCCGGGTTTCAAAATGGGAGCATGGAAATGGCTGAAATTAGTGCAGTAATGGTGAAGGATCTTCGCGCAAAGACAGGCGCAGGAATAATGGATTGCAAGCAGGCGCTGGCAGAAACAGATGGTGATCTTGAAAAAGCCGTGGATTTTTTAAGAAAAAAAGGTCTTGCTTCTGCAGCTAAAAAATCAGGTCGCTCTACTTCCGAAGGCCGTGTTACTTCATACATCCACACCGGCGGCAGAATTGGCGTTCTTGTTGAAATCAACTGCGAGACAGATTTTGTTGCAAACACCGATGACTTCATAGAATTCGGCAAGAACATTGCTATGCACATAGCTGCTGCAAGCCCTGTGGCTCTCCAGGCTGAAGATGTTTCAGCTGATCTTCTTAACAGGGAAAGGGAGATCTACAAGGCTCAGATCCTTGAAGAAGGCAAACCAGCCAATATGGTAGATAAAATTGTTGAAGGTAAGATCAACAAGTTCCTCAAGGAATGCTGTCTTCTTAGCCAGCCTTATATCCGTGATCCGCAGAAGAGCATCAGCGACATTCTCACTGATACCATTGCAAGAATCGGAGAAAATATTCAGATCAGACGTTTTACAAGATTCCAGGTAGGCGGAGAGTAATATTTTGACACAACCCAAGTATAAGCGCGTTGTTCTAAAACTCAGCGGTGAGGCCCTGATGGGCGATCAGGGATTTGGCATAAGCCCTGATGTAATCAAATATGTCGCTGCTGAGGTCAGGAAAATATATGACCTCGGTGTTGAGACAGCCATCGTTGTGGGCGGCGGAAATATATTCAGGGGTGTAAAGGCAAGTTCATTTGGTATGGACAGAGCTTCTGCAGACCATATGGGTATGCTTGCGACCGTTATAAACAGTCTGGCCCTCCAGGATGCCATGGAAAGAAATGGCATTCCTACGAGGGTTCAATCTGCAATAACAATGAATGAGGTTGCAGAACCATTTATTCTCAGAAAGGCGGTTCGGCATCTTGAAAAAGGCAGGGCCGTTATTTTTGCTGCCGGAACAGGTAATCCCTATTTCACAACTGATACGGGAGCTGTTCTTAGGGCCCAGGAGATTCATGCAGAGCTTCTTCTTAAAGCCACAAAAGTTGATGGCGTATATGATTCAGACCCTGTAAAAAACAAAGACGCCAAGTTCATAAAAAAAATATCCTATATGGAAGTGCTTGAAAAGCAGCTTCAGGTAATGGATATGACCGCAATTTCGCTGGCCATGGACAACGGGCTGCCTCTCATGGTCTTTGATATGATGACTCCGGGCAATATTAAAGATGTCATCTGCGGTCAGGAAATAGGAACCTTGATTTCCTGATTAATTTTATAGTCAGGCAATGTTAGATGCTCTGACAACGGCTGCTGCTTATTGGTACGGACGGTCCGGATATGAAGTGAATGTTAAGCTGTTGCAGCCGTAATCAAAATAAACATTATCATGAAAGGTAAGTAGGCATGATTAACTCTATACAGAAAGAAGCCCAGGACAAGATGTCCAAGACAACGGCTGTTCTCAAGGCCGATCTCCAAAAGGTAAGAACAGGGCGTGCTTCCTTGTCTCTTCTTGATCCAGTAAAGGTTGATTATTATGGTACTCCTACCCCTCTCAGCCAGATCGCTTCCCTCGCAATCCCGGAGAGCAGGATGATAACCATTCAGCCTTGGGATGCTTCTATAATAAAAGAAATTGAAAAAGCAATATTAAAGGCTAATATTGGCCTGACTCCTTCAAGCGACGGAAAAATGGTTCGGGTATCCATACCTCCTCTGACAGAGCAGCGCCGTAAGGAGATAGTCAAAACAGTCCAGAAAATCAGCGAAGAACATAAAGTGAGCGTCAGAAACATACGCCGTGACGCCAATGAAGTTTTGAAAGGTCTGAAAAAGGACGGCAAGATATCTGAAGATGATATGTTCAAGGCCCAGGATTATATCCAGAAGATTACAGATGAGCATGTTAAGCAGATAGATGAAATAAACAGAGAAAAAGAGAAAGAAATACTTGAATTCTAAAAAACAGGCAGATCTGACTGAAAAGCTTGACCTGTCCCGCCTGCCTGTCCATGTCGCCATAATAATGGATGGCAATGGCAGGTGGGCGCAGAAAAAACTCATGAACAGGGTCACAGGCCATGAAAAGGGCGCTGAAACCGTTCGCATGGTTGTCAAGACATGCAGGGAGCTCGGAGTCAAGGTGCTGACACTGTATGCGTTTTCAACTGAAAACTGGCAGAGACCCAAGATTGAAGTCGCAGCTCTCATGACCCTGCTGAGAAAATTCCTCGAAAACGAAACTCCTGAGATGCTTAAAACCGGAATAAGACTTAGGGCAATCGGCGAGATTGATATGCTGCCTGATAGCGTTTTGTCTCCTTTGAAGGAATCCATGAAAAAAACCATGGATAACACAGGGATGACACTCAATCTTGCGCTTAGTTACGGAGGCAGGGCCGAAATTTCGAGGGCTGTAAAAAGAATTTCCCAAGACGTTAAAAATGGAATTATTGATTCTTCGGTCGTAAATGAGGACCTGATTTCCGGTTATCTCGATACGGCAGGCATGCCTGACCCGGATCTACTCCTTAGAACCAGCGGTGAAAAGCGTATCAGCAATTTTTTGCTCTGGCAGATCGCATACGCTGAAATGTTTTTTACAGATACTTTATGGCCTGATTTCACAAGGGATGAGTTTGTTGATATTCTGCTTGAATATCAAAGAAGGAACAGGACCTACGGGAAAGTGACCTGATTATGTTTTTATAAGATCCCTTGTTACTGGAGAGATATGCATTTAAAAAGAATTATAACCAGTCTGGTGGCCCTTCCCCTGTTAATAGCAATAATATGTCTGGGAGGGCCGTTTTTATTTTCTCTGCTTGTGATAGCAGCTGGGATTATTGCCTTAAATGAATATTATGGAATATGGTTCAATGGATCAGATAGAAACTATTTTATTGAAGCGGCCGGTTATCTTTCAGTTCCATGTCTGATATATTCAGCATATTTCGCCAGAATGGATCTGACTTCCATAGTAATACTCGCTAATATATTCATATCAGCCTTGCTGGCGGTTGTCTTTGCCAAGAAAAAAAACATAAGTTCAAATACAATTTCAGGCCATATTCTTGGAATATGCTATATTCCTTTGTCGCTTGCCTTTCTTATGGCCATAAGGAATTTTGACAAAGGGGAAGCCTGGATCTTTCTGGTTTTGTTCATTGTGTTTGCCAGCGATACCGGCGCTTATTATGCCGGGACATATTACGGGAAACACAAGCTTTGTCCTGAAATAAGCCCTGGAAAAACCTGGGAAGGTTTTTTCGGAGGACTTGCTTTTGTTGTGTTCATTGGAACGGTTTTCAGATTTTTGTTTTTTAATGATTTACCATTATTAAATTTTATATCATTAAGCTTGTTTACAGGATTGATAGCTCCGGTTGGCGACCTGTTCGAATCCATGCTGAAAAGAGCGGCTGGCGTCAAGGATTCCGGGAAGATTCTTCCGGGGCATGGCGGTCTTCTGGACAGGATAGATGCCATGCTTTTTGCTTTTCCTGCTGTTTACGCTTTCAAAACGTATGTTTTATAATATGAAAAGAATTTCCATACTCGGATCCACAGGCTCAATAGGTACCAGCGCTTTAGAGATAATAAGGATGCATCCTGGCAGATTCAGGCCGGTTGCGCTTGCAGGCGCCAGGAATATTGATCTGCTTCTTGCCCAGATAAACGAATTCAAACCTGAAATTGCTGTGGTATATGGTCAGGCAGAGGCATCGGAGCTTGAGAAAAGGCTTCCCGGAAATTCATTGACAAAGATTTTATGGGGCGACGAAGGCTACGAAACAGCGGCCTCGTATCCTTCAGCCGAGCTTGTACTTCTTGCAATAGTTGGCGCAGCTGGTCTGAAACCAGCCCTCGCTGCTATAAAAGCAGGCAAAAGAATTGCGCTTGCGAACAAGGAAACCCTTGTAATGGCTGGCGAGCTTGTGATGAAGCTTGCAGATGAAAACGGCGTTGAAATTTTCCCCGTTGACAGCGAACACAGCGCTGTTTTCCAGTCCATGTCAGGCCAGAGACAGGAAGATCTTGCAAAAATTATACTTACAGCCTCTGGCGGCCCGTTCAGAGCGAAGCCTATAAACGAGTTTTCAAGTATTAAGCCAGAGGATGCTCTTAAACATCCTAACTGGAGCATGGGCAGTAAGATAACAATTGACTCGGCTACTCTTATGAACAAGGGACTCGAAGTCATTGAGGCATGCAGACTTTTCGGGCTTCCGCCTGAAAAAATTGAAGTCGTTGTTCATCCCCAGAGCATTATACATTCCATGGCGGTTTACAGGGACGGATCTGTTATATCCCAGATGGGAGTTCCTGATATGAAGGCAGCAATAGCTTATGCATTTTCATATCCTGAAAGAATGGATATAGGACTGCCTGCTCCTGATTTTTCATCCATAGGATCTCTTACTTTTGAAAAGCCTGATATAAAACGGTTCCCTTGTCTTGCTCTGGCATATGAGGCATTATACACAGGCGGTACAATGCCTGCTGTTCTGAACGCTGCCAATGAAGTGGCTGTTTCGTTATTTTTAGAAGGAAGAATTGGATTCACCGGAATTCCAGGACTTGTTGAAAAAACAATGAAGCTCCATAGTCCTGTTAAATTCCCTCAACTTGATGACATATTTCAGGCTGATTCCTGGGCAAGACGCATAGCCGGAGAACAGCATACGGACTGATCCTGCATGACTAATTTTGTAACAAATGCATTAGCTTTTGTCATTGTGCTCGGAGTTCTGATTTTCATCCACGAGTTCGGACATTTTCTTTTTGCCAGAATTTTCGGTGTCGGTGTCGAGAAATTTTCACTCGGATTTGGCCCAAAAATATGGGGCGTAACCAGGGGCATAACCGATTACAGGATTTCTGCCATTCCTCTCGGGGGCTATGTCAAAATGGTGGGTGAGTCTCCTGACTCAGAAATAGCTCCTGAGGACATACACCTTTCGTTCACTCATAAAAAACTTCATGAAAAAGCGCTTATTGTCGCTGCCGGCCCTGTGTTCAATCTTCTTCTTGCGTGGGTGATTTTCTGGGTTCTGATTTTCACCAATGGCAGGACATCACTAAAACCTGTTATAGGTGAGATGGAGCCTGAAAGTCCTGCTCTTGCGGCAGGTCTCATGTCAGGAGATGAAATTGTTTCAATCGCTGGGAATCCAATAAAAACCTGGGATGAAATGGACAGCATTATCGAAAACAGCAGCGGAGCAGAGCTGAAGCTTGTTTACTTAAGAGGTGGAAAAGAATTCTCTGCCAATCTTCAGCCATCTCTTTTTCCTGGCAAAAATGACCTCGGGGAAAAAGTAAAAATCTATGGAATCGGCGCTATGCCAATCATCAGGCCTGTTCTTGATTATGTTGACAAGGAAGGCCCTGCATATAAAGCCGGACTAAAGGAAGGCGACAGGCTGCTTTCAGCCAACGGAAAACCTGTGGAATCATGGATTGCCTTCACCAAGCACATCAGTGACGGGAATGGCAATATTTTGAATGTCCAGGTTGAAAGAGACGGGAAGACAATGGAATTCAGGCTGAAGCCTGAGCGCAAGGAAATAAAGACCCCCCTTGGAGAAAAATTCGAAAAATATATGGTCGGGATAATGGGCTCAAGGGATATAATCCATATTTCTTTCGGCCCGATCGAATCTGTAAAAGAGAGCTGTACACAGATATGGTGGGTGTGTAAGCTTACAGCTTTGGGAATGATTAAATTCGTTGCAGGATCACTCCCTGAGGACAATATAGGCGGCCCAATAAGAATCGCTGAAATGGCAGGAGATCAGGCAAGGGCGGGTCTCAATTATTTTGTGTACTTTATTGCTGCTGTCAGCGCTAACCTTGCAGTAATCAATCTGTTCCCTGTTCCGGTTCTTGATGGCGGTCATCTGCTGTTTTTTGGAATAGAGGCAATAATAAGAAGACCTATAAGCAGAAAAATAAAAGAGGTCTGTCTTCAGATTGGAATGTTCATGCTTCTGACTCTTATGGCCTATGTAATATATAAGGATATAATGAGACTGGTTCATTGATCCGCTTGATACAGGTTCATTGTTATATTGATTATCAATTTAAAAAGGAAATGGTTTTATTACCATGAATCTTAATCGCTACAGAATAGAGATAGCTCATAAACCTGAGCTGAAGGATGCCGAAGGCGCGGGACTCATGACAAAGGCATCCCGCTATTTTGGCATGGAGATAAATGATGTCAGGACAATACATATACTGACCGTAGAATCATGCCTTGATTCAGCCAGTATCGAAAAAGTGAGAACAGAGATCTTTACAAATCCTGTAACCCAGATTTCGTCAACAGCTCCGCTTGATATCGATTTTGACTGGTGCATATGGGTCGGCTACAGGCCAGGAGTAAAGGACAATCCAGGAAGCACCGCAGTTGAGGCTATGGAAGATGTTCTTTCTGTCAGGTTTTCTGCGGCAGAAGGTGTTTATACCTCTAAGCGTTTTTGTATCAAGGCGCCAAGGCTTACAAAAGAAGACGCCGTAAAAATAGCTTCAGAGCTTCTTGCAAATGATATAATCCAGCATTGGAAAGTCTTTTCTGCAAAGGAATGGGACAAGGCAAACGGGATTGGCATAATAATTCCAAAGGTTGAACTTAATCACACTCCGACCGTCTCTGTAGTTCCTGTGGAGTCGGATGCTACCCTTGCCGAAATCAGCAGAGATAGAAATCTTGCGCTTAATCCGAATGATATTCCTGTAATCAGACAATACTTTTCAGATCCGGAAATTAAGAAAAAAAGGGCAGAGGTCGGTCTTTCCGATCCGACAGACGTTGAGCTAGAATATATTTCACAAGCTCGCAGCGATCACTGTAATCATAATACCTTCAGAGGCCTTTTTAAATATAGTGATCTTGGAACAGGTGAATCAAGAACAATAGACAACCTTTTCAAAACCTGCATTCAGCAGCCGACTCTTAATCTTAAGGATAAGAAGGACTGGGTTGTCTCAGTTCTATGGGACAATGCAGGAGCAGGTAAATTTGATGAGGATTATAACTACGTAATAACAGGAGAGACACATAATTCTCCTTCAAATATGGAAGCTTACGGCGGCGCTGTTACCGGCATTGTCGGCGTTTACCGCGATCCTCTAGGAACCGGAAAGGGCGCACGTCTGGTAATGGGTGGTTATGGTTTCTGTACAGGTTACAGGGAATATGACGGAGAGCTCAAGCCGAGACTTCATCCGAGAAGGCTTCTTGACGGCGTTATTGAAGGAGTTAAGGATGGCGGCAACAAGAGCGGCGTTCCTACACCATTCGGTCAGGTTGTTTTTGATAATGGATACATGGGGAAATGCCTTGTATTTGTAACAGCCATAGGGATAATGCCTTCAAAAGTAAGTGGCAAACCATCACATGAGAAGACCACATCAGAAGGTGAGCTCATAATAATGAGTGGCGGCAGGGTTGGGAAAGACGGAATTCACGGCGTGACAGCATCGTCTGAAGTCTTTTCTGCAAATACTCCGGCTGGTCATGTTCAGATTGGTGATCCTTACACACAGAAAAAAATGCATGATTTCCTGCTTGAAGTAAGGGACGCCGGGATAATAGAGTTCATAACAGACAATGGCGGCGGAGGCCTTTCTTCTTCCATCGGTGAGACTGCACGGTTCAGCAATGGCTGCGAAGTCAATCTGGAAAAAGTTCCTTTGAAATATGAAGGGCTTGACCAATGGGAAATCTGGGTTTCAGAATCGCAGGAAAGAATGACCATAGCGATCAAGCCTGAAAACCTTGACCGTTTCATGGAGCTTTCAAGGCTCCACGCTGTTGAAAGCACTGTCATCGGCAAATATTCGAGCACTGGCAAGCTTCATATTAAATATAACGACAAAACCGTGGCCTATGTAGATATGGAATTCCTTGAATCAGGGTTTCCTCAGTGGGAGTTTGAGGCGGAATGGATTCCACCTCGTCTTCGCGGGCTTTATGAACCTGTGATTGGGCAGCCAGCTGATTATAATGAAGTGATTCTGGACATGATGTCCCGCCCTAATATCTGTGCAAAATCATGGATCTGCCGACAGTATGACCACGAGGTCCAGGCTGGAAGCGTTGTAAAACCCCTCGTAGGAAGGGAAAGGGATATAAATTCTGACGCGGCGGTTTTAAGGCCTGTTATTGATTCAGAATCTGGGCTTGCTTACAGCCAGGCAATTATTCCATTTTATTCAAAGATTGATGCTGGTCATATGACCGCATGCACCATAGATGAGGCTGTAAGACGCATAATTTCTGTTGGCGGAAGCCTCGAGCATATTGGAGGAGTTGATAACTACTGCTGGCCAGATATCCAGTTTCACCCGGAAAAAAATCCTGATGGAAAATTCAAGGCCGCCCAGCTTGTAAGATCATGCGAGATACTCAAGTATCTTTCCCTAACATACGGCATTCCTCTTCTTTCAGGAAAGGACAGTATGTATGTAGACGGGCATCTGCCAGGAAAATACGGAGTCACAAGAAAGGTTTCAGGACTTGAAACCATGCAGTTCTCGGCAGTGGGACTTGTAAAAGATGTAAAGAAATGTACCACCCTTGATTTCAAATTCGCTGATGACCTTATTTATGTGATCGGCCTGACAAAAGACGAGCTTGGAGCTGGTGAATATTATGAAATGCTTGGCTTTACAGGTCTAAATGTTCCGGAAGTAGATGCAGCCTCATTTATGATGCTTTATAAGGCCATGTCTGTGGCTATGGAAAGAGAGCTTTTAGCATCTGTCCATGGAGTATACAGAGGCGGTCTTGCTACCCATCTCGCAATGTGTTCAATGGCCGGGAATCTTGGGATTGATGTTGATCTTTCTCTTTTGCCTGTTGAAAAAGAGCTTCGGCCAGACAGACTTATGTTCTCTGAGTCAGCGGGCCGTTTTATTGTTTCGATATCACCAGAAAACAGCGCTGCTCTTGAGGATATATTCAAAGTTCTGCCTGTAAAATGCATAGGAAAAGTTACTGCCTCATCAAAGTTTGTTATCAAGACAGATTTGGAAAAAGTTTTGGTTGATGTTGATGTACAGGATTTAAAGACTGCCTGGAAGAAGCCATATGGAGGCTTGATATGAGTTCGGTTAAAGCGATAGTTCTTACAGGCTACGGCCAGAATTGCGATATAGAGACAGCTTATGCCTTCGAACTTGCCGGGGCAAAGGCTGAAAGAGTTCATATAAACACCCTGATTGAAAAGCCAGATACGATTGACGGTTTTGACATAATGGCTTTTGGCGGCGGTTTCAGCTGGGGAGATGACCACGGCGCAGGAGTTGTTCAGGCAACTCGAATGAGAACCCATCTTGGTGAGCGATTAATCAAATTCATAGAATCCGGAAAGCTTGTTATCGGAATATGCAATGGTTTCCAGTGTCTTGTGAACCTTGGCCTTTTACCTGGAAACGGCGGAGATTATACAAAAAGATCTGTAGCTCTTACAAATAATGATTGCGGAAATTTCAGGGATGATTGGGTGCATCTGTCAGTAAACAAGACTTCACCTTGCGTTTTTACTAAAGGGCTTGAACTCATAGAACTGCCCATAAGACACGGTGAGGGCAAGCTTTTTGCCGAAGAATCCATGATGAATGAACTTGAGAAAAACGGCCAGCTTGTGGTTAAATATGCAAAACCTGACGGATCGCTTGCAAATGGATCGTTCCCGGTAAATCCAAACGGTGCTCTTCGGGATGTTGCTGGAATCTGCGATCCAAGCGGCAGAGTTTTCGGTCTGATGCCCCACCCAGAAGCGTTCTGTAATTTTACCAATCACCCGGAATGGACTTTTAAAAAAGAGCAGGCAAAGCGCAAAGGCCAAAACATTATGTCATCAGATCCTGACGGTCTGAAGATTTTTAAGAATGCAGTTGAATATCTGAAATAAGACTCTAAAAATCTTTTCTATAAAATAATTTAAGAGCGGCTATTAAATCTTTTAATAGCCGCTCTTTTTATTCCTCGTAATCCCTTATCTAAAGCTAATTACTCCCATCATTTTTTCTGGCATGTTTCTTGGATACAAATATTTATCTACAAGGAGGAGGCCTATGAAAAAAAATGAATCAGGATTTTCATTATTTGAGTTGATGGTTGTCATAGCCATCATTGGAATCTTAAGCGCAATAGCAATCCCAAATTTTATTGCCTGGAGAAATAACGCAAGTTTGAAAGGCGCTGCATTCAACCTAAAAAGCGACTTGGAAATGGCAAAGATGAGGGCCATAAGAGGCGGAAGCAATGTTGCAGTTTTGTTTGACGATAATGGCTATGTGATTTTTCAGGATATAGCGGGAGATTATGAAAACAATGGTGCTGATTCGGTTATAGCTACAAGAGTATTGAATAATATAACAATAACTCGAGCATTTCTGGGTGGTTCAGCGGATGCGACCGAATTCAATAACAGGGGGCAGGTGCCTGTTAAGACCGGGAATGCAACCTTATCTCTTGGAAATAAATCTGTTACAATCGAAATTAATAGAATTGGCCTAATAAGCATGAAATTTAATTAGGAGGAATCATGAGCAATCTTAAGTTTATTTTTAAGCCTGGCCGACTAAAAGTTGGGCATAAGCTGGAAGATTCCAATGGCTTCACACTTATTGAGCTGCTTGTAGCAATAGCTATATTTTCAATTATTTCTGTTGGGATGGTTACAATTTTTGATTCCTTGCAGAGGGGGTATACTACTCAGCAGGTTACTTCTGATGTAATACAAAAAGCAAGAAGCGCTCTTTCCTTCATGATGGAGGAAATAAAGTATGCTGGGCTGGATCCCAAAGAGTCAGGCAATTTTAATGTGGTAACAGCGACTGATAAAATTTTTACATATGAATTCGACACCAGGGATGAAACCACAGATTTTAACGGAACAAGAGATGATTCTGACGTCCGTCCTGAGAGGAAAACTTTCAGATTTAATAATGGCATTCTGGAGTATGTTGATAATCTTGGATTAACCAAACAAGCCAATCCGGAAACACTTGTGCCTGAAACAGGCCCTGATTCAGTTTTTCAGTATCTGAATTCAGAGGGACTGCCTACAACAAATATAAATGACATAAGGGCAGTAAGAGTAATTCTGACGGTCAGGGAGCTTTCAGGAAGATCAGGGACTGTCTCGAGAACACTTGAATCTATGGTTCTGTGCCGGAATCTTCTCTTTAATTCCCAAAGATAATGTGGAGGTTCAAATGGAAGCAAATAAAAGAGATAGCAGAGAAAAAGGCTTTTCTTTGATAGAGGTACTTGTGGCAATAGGGCTTTTTTCAATTGGTTCCCTTGCTGTCGTATCCCTTTATTATTCGACGAGTGCCAGCCTTAGAAGTTCAAATGAGATGACAGAGGCCCAATTCATAGCCCAGGAACACATGAATGAGGCCCTCTCGCTTGACTATGACAAAATGCCCAAGATAATTCCTCCAGCGACAACTCCTCCCGTAACTACTGACGGCAAGTATTCGATTGTTGTAAATACGACATACAATCCGGCTAATTCTCCAACCGACACTGCTCTTGTGACAGTTACAGTTTCATGGCCAGGTATGATCGGTTCTGCCAAGAGTGTGACGCTCGAGTATCTCAGGGCCGAGACAACGACATCTGGATTATAATGAAAGGATATTCTGATGATAAAGAAAATATTAATTGGTAATGAACGAGGGTATGCGCTGGCGATGGCAATACTTATGCTTGCCATACTCATGATATCAGGAGTTCTTGTTTCAAATACTACTGTGACTGATCTTCAGACCGTAAGAAATACAGCCATGCAGGCTCAGCACGTAGCAGCCGCAGAATCTGCAGCAATGGCCGCTGTTCAGACTATCGAGAACGAGTCAGATCCTGTTGAGCTTGACGTTAATTCAACAACTAAAGATTGGCTGACTAATTATGATATATCTGACGCAGATTATGATGAAGATGGTTACAAGTGGGGACTATTGCCTAAAACCGCGCTTCCCAAGACTACAGGAAGGCTAAAATCCACTGATGCTGATGTACTAAAATATAGAATGGTTGGTTGGGATGCTGCCAGGGGAACATCTTTGGGAGCTTATGAAGCAACTCTCAAGGAAGGCAAAATAAGAGGCGTTTACGTCTCTTCTGAAGGTATATATTCCGTAGAATTAGGCTTTAAAAAAAGATTCTAATATCAAGGAGGGACTATGAACTCTTTAAAGAAGAAAAAAAAATATGATATTTTTCCCGTGAGAGAGGTGAGGATTCTCCTTTCAGCTCTATTAATTCTAACCGTTTTTCCGTGGCCTGCTTCGGCCATTGATATTTCTGATACTCCTCTGGATGCCCAGCTTAACTCAGCTCCTGCAAATTTCATGATAGTAATAGATGATTCTGGAAGTATGGACTGGGAAATAATGACAAAAGAGCAGGATGGCCTTTTTGATATACCAACGTCAAACAAAACATATGGGTATATTTTCGATGATCCGGCTGATTATAATCTTTATCAGACAGGAAGTTATGATATTCTGGATGGCTCTAACCGTCTATACTGGAAATCCCAGTGGTACGGTTACAACTATCTTTATTACAATCCTGTGATGACATATAAACCCTGGGTTGGCTTAAAAAATGCTGATGGTACGGATATTGCCAATCCCAATGCCAATCCTGACAATCCCAAATCGCATCCTTATTCAACTTATACGGCCTCAGGCGTTTCAATGAGTGGAGAATACACTTCTGTTCAGGATACGGGTAATATTACCGTAAGTCATCTTGATGCCCAGCGGGTTACAATGTCTGATTCATGGTCACTTGACACGCAGCTTTCCTATAGAACCGGAGTGTCGGGTAAATGGCTCCAGTATAATCCTGTTTTCCCTTCGACCAAAACCTATGAGGTGTTTATATATGTACCTACGGAATATTCCAATAATACACTTGGCAAGTTTGATACAAAAGCTAAGTATACCATAACCCATGCAGATGGTACTGCTGTAAAGACAGTGAACCAGGGCGTTAGGGGATGGCAAAGCCTTGGTTCTTACAAATTCAATGAAGGTGCTTCAGGCACTGTAAAGGTGGAAAGACATGACCAAAGCACTGATCAGTACACCATCGCAAACTCCATTAAGTTTGTATCGAGCACAACAGCGGTTACGGTAAGTATCCCAAATGCTCACTACTATCTTTACTCAAAGCATGTATCTCACAAGCCGTACTTGGTCATAGTAAATTCAGGTGTAATAAAATACTATGAAATTAATGATGATGGTGACAATAAGGTCGAGAATGGGGAAATAACCTCTGTTTCATCATCCTCTTTGCCAGATGATTTGCAGTACCAGTATGACGATACAACCGGGCAGAGAATTCTTGTTAACGGTCAACCTGTTCCTGGCCCTGTCAAGATGGCTGTTGACAGAGGGTATACGGAAGAGAGACAGAATTTTGCCAACTGGTATCAGTTTTACAGGCGAAGAATGTTTACCGCGACCGCAGCCATAAGCGATATAATTCCGAAACTCAAGGGAATTAAGGTAGGACTTTTCAGTATCAATGAATATATTCATCAGGGTGTGCTGCCAATCGACATAAATGGAGAGAATAAAAGTGCAGATCTTCTTAAGCTGATTCATGAGTTCAAACAGGATACCCATCCCCAGTCTTCCACTCCTTTAAGAAAAGCTTTGGAAAAGATTGGGCAATATTATCACAAGGATGACGGAAAAGAAATTGCACTTCTCGGCCCTTCCCCCATTGCTGATAATGGAAGCGGCGGCGACTGCCAGCAGAATTTTGTCATGATTTTTTCTGATGGGGCTGATAACGGCCAGTCTCCTGGAATAGGGGACGCTGATAAGGACATGGGTGTTCCATACCAGGATAACCCCCAGACTCCTGCCAGCAGGATATATCCTGCGCCATCTAAAAATGACCAGTCCCAGGCTAATACGCTCGCGGATGTCGCAATGTATTATTACAAAAACGATTTGGCGGCGGATGTTTACAACCATGTACCCACAGGCGGGATTGACAACAATTCAAAGCAGCATATGGTCACTTATTCAGTAGGTTTTGGGATAACAGGATCACTTGACCCTAATGACTATAATCCAAGTAACAGCATTTATCCTGAACCTTATGATATTTACGCTTTCAAGGAGACCGACAGGATTTATCCGAATTGGCCGGATTATGCATCGAACGAAGCTGACACGGCCATGAGAATTGATGATATGTGGCATGCAGGTGTTAATGGACACGGCAAATTCCTGAGCGCCAAAAATCCAGAAGAACTTATCAAGGCCTTTAACGAGGTTGCGGCTGACATATTAAAGAAAACACGTTCAGCAGCGTCTGTTGCAATAAATGGTCAGGAATTTACCACAACCAGCGCAGTATATCAGTCCACCTATGAGACAAAGGATTGGAACGGTGATGTTTGGGCTTCTGTGATTACTACAACAGGAAGATCGAGCGAATTTTTATGGCAGGCTAACCAGAGGCTTTATGAGCAGGGGTGGACGAACAGAAAGATTATAACGTTTGACACCAAGAAAAAGACAGGAACTCCTTTTGTTTTCAGCACTGATCTGAAAGATTCGGGGCAGTTGGCACTTCTTGATTCAGATACTGCGACAGGCGGTAAGGCCAGCAAAATTCTGAATTATTTAAGAGGTGATTACGCCAACGAGCAAGGGGAAACAACAGGCGATAATCTGTTCAGAAGGCGAGTGTTGCGGGATGATCAGGGGGCAGAAATAAGGCACAGCATGCTTGGTGATATTGTCCATTCTGCGCCACTCTATCAGGATAATGTCTTGTATGTCGGCGGAAATGACGGCATGCTTCATGCCTTCAGGGCCTCAGGCGCGACCAAAGAAATATTGGATAGTAATGGTCAGACTAAAGTGGTCGCAGCTGATGACGAAGGAAAGGAGATTTTTGCCTATGTACCAAGCCATGTATTTGCAAATTTAAAGGAACTGTCTGTTCCTGATTATGAGCATTTATATTATGTCGATCTTACTCCATTTGCCAAAAAGATAAGCAGCTCCCAGACTCTTCTTGTTGGTGGACTCGGCAAGGGGGGAAAAGGGATCTATTGCCTTGATATTTCCGGAGTATCAGGCTTTGGTTCAAAAACTGAAGCAGAAATTGCAAATAGTGTTGTAAAATGGGAGTTCCCGAATAAAGATACTAGTGCCGAAGATGTAGCCGATATGGGCTATTCCTTCAGCAAACCCTATATAGTAAAAGTCAAGGGCAGTTCAGGCCCAAGGTGGGTCGTAATATTTGGAAACGGCTATTCAACAGATGCCAATAATACCCATAGATCAGCTTTGTTTATATTGGATGCTTTAACAGGTTCTGTTCTGAAAAAAATTCCTGCAGGTGTAGGCGGGGATAACGGACTTTCAACAACTAACCCGGTGGATGTGGATGGAGATGGCTATTATGATTATGTGTATGCCGGGGATCTTAAGGGTAATATGTGGAAGTTCAATATAAAAGATGCTGATGAGACAAAATGGGGGCTTTCATACAATAAAGCGCTTTTTACCGCAATGGGACCGTCAAACAAGATACAGCCCATTACCTCAAGGCCTGATGCTATGCTTCATTGCCAAGCTGATTTACCAGGATACATGGTAATATTCGGAACTGGAAAATTTCTTGCCAAAGATGACATCGCGTCTACTGATGTTCAGACAATCTACGGAGTCTGGGATTACGGGGATGATACAGATCCGAGTGAGTATCTAGGTGAATTTGACAGGTCAACGAAAAAACCTAAGAATCAGCCAATGGCGTCACTATTGGAACAGGAAGAAATATTCTTCAATTCTGCAATAACTCAGGTTGAATCAGTTGATGCAGATGGAAATCCTATAAAAGTCGCACAGACTCAGCCAACTATAGTCAGGGTTCTTTCTGACAATACTCCTGTATGGAAGACAGAACCAGATTCAACTTCTGGTGAGAAACCTAACCCTTCGACAACAGAATACAATAACGTTGGCTGGTTTTTTGACCTGCCAAAGTCAGGGGAGCGTGTATACCAGGATATAATAATCAGATCAGGAGGGGCTCTTGTAATTTCATCGATACCTAAGCCTGATCAGACCCAGTTCTGTCAGACATCTGGAGAGTCAATTTTTCATGAAATGGATGCCTGTGCTGGTGGCCGCAGAAAGAAAGGTCACCTCGACATAAAGCCTGATGGCAAAATAGATGATCAGGATCTGGTAGAAGTGACAATTGATGGGAATAAAGTATATGTTTCAGCCACTGGCGTATATAATCCAAACTTAATTTATCCTCCAGCTATTATGAATGCCGGAGATGGCTCAGAAATAAAGATTTTCAGCACATCAACTGCTGATATATCTTTGTTACGAGAAAAAGCTGAAAAAAAAGGAATCTTTTACTGGAGATCATATTAATAAATGGAGGTTAAGATGAACCACAAAAAAACTGTATCAATGAGGAAATTTAGCCTTGGCGCGGCTTTCTTTATGATTATTCTATCATTTTTTGTGTCAGTAGCATTCGCTATTGAAAAAGAAGGACCTAAAAATGAATCCGTTGTTCGTCACCCACCTGAAATACACGGATCAGGTAAAATAGACAGAGTTGATAAAGATCAAATAGTAGTGGACGATAAGATGTTCCTTCTTTCATCAGGATACGAAAAAAGAACAGCGGATGATGAAGCCCTGTCCCAGGAAAAACTAAGTGCGGGTATGAAGATAGCTTTCAGGCTAGATGCCAAGAGGCAGATAGTAACCATATGGATACTCAAAGAATAGACTCTTTTATATAACAACACCTATAAAAGGCCCCTGATAATGGGGCCTTTTATCTTGACAATCCGACAAAAAAAAGACCTATTATCTTCTAAAAACCTCATTAATCCAAGAAGATAAAAAATGTATTTCAAAAGTATCCGATCCCAGTTATCGATTTATATCAGTATACTCCTATTCTCAGGCATGTTTCTTATTTCCCTTACTTCTGTCCTTTCCTTTCGAAGCCTTTTAACTTCTTATATGGTAAAAGAATTTACAACATTGTTTGAGTCTGCAGTAAGGAAGGTTGAATTCGGTGAAAAGGATTCTAATATACTGGAACACACCTGGGGGAAAAATATACTTGCAGATCTTAAAGCATCAGGTGCATGTTCGATTCAGTTTATTGATAGAAACTCAATAAGACACCAATTAGGCTCTCGCATATTTCCGGCAGAGCCCGTGTCAAAAATCATGATGGATGTCAACATCGGGAAAAAACAACGCACAGAAATTATTGCCAGTGGTTTTAATATCCCATTTTTTTTCGACAAAAGGAGATTCTTGATTGTGGCCGGTCCTTTATTCGATTATTACGGGACGCATATTGCAACAATTGGTATCATATGGGATTTAGGTCAGTTCTATTCGCATCAAAGAAGAATTGAGTGCCTGCTAATCATGTATATTATTATAAATACACTTATTCTTGCTGCCGTCGGAGTTTATCAAATAGGTAATATAACTGCCAAACCTCTTAATAAAATACTTAAAAAAATGGATGCCATAACTATCGGTGATATTGGCCTTAACTTTGAAACAGAATCAGATTTTGACAAACTGTCTTCCTTAATTAATTTGATTGTGGATGATCTTGCTTCAAGCAAAAAAAATCTCCAATATACTGTGACTGAACTTGAATCCGCCAACACGAATATGAAAAAAATGCAGAAGGAGATTATCAGGGCAGAGAAAATGGCGTCCATAGGAAGGCTCTCAGCTGGTCTGGCCCATGAAATAGGAAATCCTGTAGGGATCATAAGCGGTTATCTTGAAATGCTTAAGCAGGAAGAAATAGAGGACTCAAACAGAATCGATTTTGCCTCAAGGGCAGATGATGAACTTACAAGAATAGACCTAATAATCAGAGAACTGCTTGATTATGCACGGCCAACTGATCAAGTGAAAACAGAGTTATCTGTTCATCAATTGATAAAAGATTTAGTAAGCGTCTATACTGGAAGCAGGGCGATTGGAAATATTGACTTAAAAACTGACTTTAAGGCGTATTTTGATAACGTGAATGCGAATCATGACCAGCTGAGGCAGGTTTTTATGAACCTCATAATTAATGCATCTGATGCAATTTGTGATTCAGAGAACAGAAATGCCGGGCTTTTGATGATTTCAACAGCAAATATCATTAAGGACGAAGGTAGCTGTAACGAGATGATAGTCTCTTTTATAGATAATGGTTGCGGCCTTTCAGGAGATGATCTTGATAATATTTTCGACCCGTTTTTTACAACAAAACCCCAGGGAAAAGGCACCGGGCTTGGACTTTCGGTTTCACAGATGATAGTGGAAGACATAGGCGGATCTATTAAGGCTTACTCTCTCGATGGTCACGGAACTGAATTCAGGATTATTCTTCCTTTGGTAAAAGAGGGCTCATGAATGTATGAATGACAATAATACCAAGCCAAATCTTTTAATAATAGATGATGAAGCCAATATGCGGCATATGCTTTCATCTATGCTAAAGGTGGATTATGAAATAGATCTTGCTGAAAGTGCCGCTCTTGGCCTTGAAGCAATAAAGCATCGGGTGGAATCTGGTTCTTTCTATAATTTTATTCTATGCGATATCAGAATGCCTGAAATGGATGGCATTGCTTTTCTTGATCACGCCAGACCTTTTTTGAAAGATACCCCTGTAATTATAATGAGTGCTTACGGGACTATTGATATTGCCATTGAGGCGATGAAAAAGGGAGCCTACGATTATATTTCAAAGCCATTTCGTAAGGATGAACTTCTTCTTGTATTAAAAAAGGCCATGGAGAGGGAAGCTTTAAAAAAGGAGAATTATTCACTAAAAAAACAGCTTGACCAATACAAGCATGAAGCTTCATTCCCAGGCATGATTGGAAGAAGTTCTGCAATGAAGAAAATTTTTTATTTAGCTGGTAAGGCCGCAGAATCCGATGTTTCTGTTCTATTAACCGGAGAAAGCGGGACAGGAAAAGAACTCGTAGCAAAGGCTATTCACTCAATTTCAAAGCGATCAGCAAAAGAAATCGTTTCTGTAAATTGCGGGGCACTCCCTGAAAATCTTATTGAAAGTGAATTGTTTGGACATGTTAAGGGGGCATTCACAGGGGCTTCAAATGATAAAAAGGGTCTGTTTGCTGAAGCTGATGGCGGGACAATATTTCTTGATGAGATCGGAGAGCTTCCAATTAATTTACAGGTAAAGCTTTTAAGGGTTCTTCAGGAAAGTGAGATTCGTCCTATTGGTTCAGTGAAATCCAAAAAAATTGATGTACGCGTTATAGCAGCTACTTCGAGAAATCTCCGGTCTGATATTTCAAAAGGGCTTTTCAGGGAAGACCTTTATTACCGGCTGAATGTTTTGAATATCAGTATTCCTCCACTAAGAGAAAGACTAGAGGATATTCCATATCTTTGCATCCATTTTATAAAAAAAAGCTCCGAAAGGCTTAATAAACCGGATTGTTATGGGATAACTCCTGAGGCAACCAATCTGCTTTCTTCTTATAACTGGCCCGGAAACGTCAGAGAGCTTGAAAATATTATTGAAAGGTCTGTGCTCCTTTCAGATGGAGAACGACTTGTTGTTGATGATTTTGCTGATCTTAGCATCAATATGAATAAAAACGCTCATGCCCATGACAGTATCGGCGTTATCAATGATTTAACTTTTTCTATTAAAGATGCCCATAAGAAAATTGAATCTTATCTTATTAAAAAAGCCCTGGAAAAATCGTGCGGCAACAGGACTCATGCCGCTAAACTTTTGGAAATTAGCCATCCATCCCTTCTTGTTAAAATAAAATTATATAATATTGATTGATAGTTAGATTAAACGCCGATTTATTGTTTATTTTTTAGTTGACTTGCGGCTATTATTTAGTATTAGATGCTCAATTCTTGATTTGTATCTTAAAAAATGGCGATTAATATGGAAAAAGGTTTTTCTCTTTTTGAACTTCTTGTTGTTATATCAATTATTGCCATCCTCTCCGCAGTAACGCTGCCACATTTTGTCTCATGGAGAAATAATTCTGTAATCAAAGCTACTACCTTTAATATTAAATCAGATCTGGAAAGGGCAAAGTCTTCTGCCTTGAGGCACAATACAGATGTCAAAGTGGTTTTTTCTGCACGGGGATATTCTGTTTACTGGAAGTCCTTGAATTCCGAAGGTGCTGATGTCTGGGAGAATGAATTTTCAAGGTCTTTTGATCAGATTTTTTTTGATTTGGGTCAGACTTTTTCTGGCGAGCGGGATTATGCTGTTTTTAATTCCAGAGGTATGCTTCGGGGGGCTGGCGGCGAAATTGTAATGAAATTTGCTTCTATAGAGGGAGTGATTTCAGTGGAAAGAACTGGGAAAATAAGTATTTCGTGAACAACTTATGGAGATTTTTATGGGTAAGCATGATGAGATAGGCTTTTCGCTTATAGAAGTACTGCTCGCTATGGCTATTCTTTCAATTGGTCTGCTCGCAGTACTCAGTCTGCATTTAAATACGATAAAGTATAATACTAAATGTAACGTGGCGACCATGGCCAATATGATAGCTCAGAAAAAAATTGAGGCGGCTTGCACAGGGAAAATCACAGATTCAAATTCTTTGCTTTCAACTGCAACAGATGAAGGCTTTATTATTGATGAAAGAAATGTAAATTCAGACGGGGTAAAAGATCAGTCTAACGGGATTTTTAATGTTCAGACCAGAATATCCAAATATCCTGATGATAATAATCTAAGAAAAGTTAATGTGACAGTTCTGTGGGACCTCAGAGGATCTTCTGAAAGTATTACGTATTCTACTCTTACGCGTGGGAGTACAGTCGAGATATGATATATAAAGAAAATAACTCCGGTCTTCATAAGCAAAACCCTGAATCTGGCTTTACATTGATAGAGCTTCTGGTTGCGATGGCGATTGCCAGCATCCTTCTTGCGATAGTTGGCAGCATTTTCTATTCGCTCAATAAAGGAATGAGTGCAGAAAATACAAGGGTTGCTCTTCAGCAAAGTGTTAGATCTGCTATTAACGTAATAGCGGCCGACCTCAGGGAGGTTGGGTTGGATCCATACACCAAAAAAAGATTTAAAATAGAAAAAGCAGCACTTTCTGAAATAAGATTCAGCTCAGATTTGAACATGGATGGTAATCTTGATGATAATGAAAAATTTATCTATCTCCTTGATGATGGGCAGTTGAAAATGTCCATAAATAGTAATGATGCTCCGGAGTCTCTTTTGCCCAATGTAGAAAGTTTGCAATTTAGGTATTTCAGGGAAAATGATGTCGAGATTATGCTTTCCGGATCAGAGGTGGCAGATACTGGTGAAATAAGGGCTGTGGAGATTTATCTCGAAGCTGAGGAGAATTACTGGGGCGGTGGAAGCACTGAGAATAGAAGCTATAGAACACTTGTAAAATGCCGTAATCTTAATAGATTGTAATAAATATTGCTCTTTGCGCGTTGATGAGATGGGCTCCAAAATATACAATTATCTGATATGTAAATAAACAAAGATGCTCTAAAAAAATATCTATAAAATATTAATAACAATGTAATTCATATTTTATAATGCAGCAAAAAGTCTGATTCCCTTCATTCCGGCGCAGGCCGGAATCAAGAATTATCTGAAATTACGGGATGCCTGATCAAGTCCGGTATGACGCTTAAGCATTTTGAGATTTTTCGCTATACCATCAATACTATTAGATGAGCATCTATGCCGTGTTTGATTCTGGTATATTTTTTTGAAGATTTGTCCCGTAGTGACCAAGAATAATTTCTGAAATATCATTATTTGAGTTTCTATCAATTTAGGATTCTCCGAATACGCGTTGATTTCAATAAGATACAAAAAGGGCTTTGGACAAAGGTGCCAACAGTTTTAATCTAATTAGAAATTATATTGTACTGCCTGTAGAAGCTTTAAGGCGAATGCTTTCAATGAGACAAAACAATTTTCTGTCGGAGGGGGAATGCTTTTTAATAGTGATCTGTATAAGTGCGAAAATAGTCGGATGGACAAAGAAGATGGCTATGTCCTTGTGACAGTAATCTTTATGATAGCTATTCTGACCATAAGCGCGGCAGCTATAGCAACCATGTCACAGACAGAATCAAACATTGTCCGGAACGAGAGACTCTATTTTGATGAATTTTATAATGCTGATTCGGGTATTTCACTCGCATCGGAGATTTATCCTGACTGGCATACCCCGCTTGATGTTCAGCGTTCGCGCAATGGGTTCAGATATTCAAAAACAATAACCGGAGAGGCCGGGAATGAAGTTTTGATTGAGGCTGTCAGAGTAGATGAGTCTTATAATGATTTCCTGGGAGAGTTATCCGGTTTTGCCAAGGATGTGCCTCGCCAGAAGCATATTGATGATCCCATCATCGGATCTGGCACGGGTGTTACTGGTCAGATAATGATCAGAAGGTTTGCCATCACCGCTACGCCGTCAGGTAGCACCAACCAGATTCAGTGCGGTGTTTATAAATATATTCCATCAGGGTCATAATTCGGGAGATATCAATGAAACGTTTGGTCTTAATCAGCCTATTATTTCTTTTTACGGCTACTTCAGTTTCTTTTGCAGACGATGTTGAGGTTTTTGGAACTGTTAAAAGCAATGTTGATCCCAATGTCCTCTTTATTCTCGATAATTCTGTTTCAATGAAGAGAATCGAGGGCCCTGTTGGCAGCTATGACAATACTATAGAGTACGAAGGGAAGTTTGATAAAAACAAGTTCTATTACAGATGGGGATATACGGCTGTAAAAGGACTTGAGCCTCTCGCATTGAGACATGCAGATATTGAGAATATTTCATGCACAACAATGAAAAGTGCTCTGCAAAGCTCAGGCCATTGGAAGGGAACTGCATACGTTTACCCAGGCAAGGATTTTCGCTGTGAAGGCAAGGCAGAGAATCAGCTATGTGCTGCAGGGACTTGGCCATTTGACAGAGCTTTTTATAAGGGGAATTATCTAAACTGGTATTATTATAATGTTTTTGAGGATAAATACGATACTGCAAAGACGTATAAAGGATCCTTTGAACCAACAGCTATATATAAAGATGAAGACAGCGACTCTGCTTTAGCTAAAATTAAAGAAAGACCAGATGCATTCAAAATGGGATTCGAGGATGCTAATATGTCAAGCATCTCAGAAAGTGGCAGCGCTATATCGGATACCCTCAAGTCTACAGGTTACTGGTCTGGTGATTTGTATGCAAAAGCAGGTGTATTCTATTCCTCATGTGAAGGCGCAGGAGGAAGAAAGATTCTTGGTGTATGTCAACCAGCCTTGGATATCCTGTCATTTAATAATCAATCAGTATATCATGGAAATTATTTGAACTGGTTTTTCAACAGGACGACTGTTGCCTATGATGCAGATACAAAATATTCCGGCGGATTTGCTTTAAACAGGTTCTATTATATATCGAGCTCTAAATCTCCTGTTAAGAATTATTCAAGCGAAGTGCCGACAATATCGGCTGATGCCATAGAGTGCGAAAGCATTAAAACAGCAATGACACAAGACCATTACTGGAGCGGTGAGACATGTGCCGGTCGAACGAATCTGTTTGATCCTGACACTGCTTATTTCAAATGCAGCAATGATGTCGACAGGCTGAGAGACTACAATTTCTATTCAGGCAATTATCTGAACTATTTTTATGAAAAAAGAATGGGTGTTGCAAAGAGGGTCATGAAGAATGTTCTTGAAACCAGAAGAGACATCAGAATGGGTCTCATGACTTTTAATGATTATGTGGAGGCAGGCGCCGGCGTGTTTGAGGATGGCGGCAAGGTCGATGCTTTCATTTCCGATGACTCGACAGAATTTCTCAGGGCTCTTTCAAGTAGCAAAGCCATAACAAGGCCCCATTCTCCTCTGGCTGAAACGCTTGCTGAAGCAGGAAGGTATTTCGCTGGTATAAACGGCAAATGTTCGAACGATTCAACAGCAAGGCCTTTCACTTCTCCAATTACTCACTGGTGCCAGTCAAACCATGTTATCATCATATCCGATGGATCTTCATTTGCCGACGTTGATCACAATCTCTGGTTAACACCCTATATCTGTACTTCAGACTGGGATAACGATCCCCAAAATGATTATATTGGCGACTATGACAAGGATGGCAAAGAGTGGGCAATATTTGGAAACTACCTTGATGATGTGGCAAAGTACCTTTATGATAATGACATATATCGGGACAGGCTGTTTCAGACTCCACATCCTGCGAACAAGAAAACAAAGCAGAACGTCATAACTCATACTGTCGGGTTCATGGTCAGCGGAATAGGTGATATTCTCACAACGAGAAAAGGTCTGTTGAGGAACACCGCAAGCCAGGGTGGTGGAAGTTATCAGGAGGTAACAAGTTCAGCCGATCTTGATGAAAAATTAAGGTCTTCAATCAACTCTGTTCTTAATAATGTTCTGTCAACCCAAAATTTTGTTACGCCGTCAGTACCTGTAAGCTCCGAAAGCCAGAGTTTTTCTGGCGACTACTACTATCTCGCGATGTTTTATCCCCAAAGTCAGGGCCGCTGGGAAGGAAATCTTAAAAAATATGAGACCAAATCCTATATGGCTATGGATAAGGAGATTTGGACAGAAAGCACTTCAAGAGAATTCAAAGATGGTGGTGTCAAAGAAAAACTTAAAACCATGAATTCGTCCGACAGAAAAATATATTTCGGCAATGAAATGAAGGAGTTTAATTCAGCCAATGTGACTAAAACAATGACAAGCGGAGGAGACAAGGTATGGTCTGACGCTGATCATGCCAAGCTTCTTAACAGCATAAAATGCGGAAACAGCGGAGAAGCTTGCTCAACAGGGAAGCTCGGCGAATACGCTCTGGGAGATATTATCCATTTTACACCCCTATTTCATAGTTTTAAGAATGGACAGGCTGTCAACAACAGGATTTTTGTAGGTGCCAATGACGGAATGCTGCATTGTATTGATGATTCTACAGGCCTTGAAAAGTGGGCTTATATTCCAGGCGAACAGATTTCAAGGCTTAAATATCTGATACCAGAAGGGCATAAGAGCAGTCAGGTTCTTTCCCATGAGTATTATATAGATGGTGGCAGGACAATATATGAAACTTCAGACAACAAGAAATTTTTGATTTTCGGTGAAAGACGCGGTGGTAAAAATTACTATGCCCTTGATGTTTCATCACCTGATACACCTGTATTCAAATATAAGGTAAATGTTGACGATGATTTCGGACAATCATGGTCAACATTAAGAGTTGTTCCTATCATGTATGACAGAATGACCAAGAAGGATGTTTTCTGGATAGGTGGTGGCTATGACGCTGATAACCAGGATAAGTATGACAAGCAGAATGCAAATACAAAGCCCAACGATCGTGATGCCGTAGGCAAAGGCATTTATGCCGTTGACGCCGGGACTGGACAGATCCTTGTCTCTCTTGAACCTGCCGGCCTCAACAACTGTGTTATTGAACCAGTCAGTTTTAATCCTGGATATGAATCAAGCGTAGCTCTTGAATCCGGACAGAAAAAAACTGATCTTAAGGATGCACATAGCAGGATCTATGCTTGCGATATGGCCGCTAATCTTTGGGGCGGGAGACAGGATGCAGATGAAGTAGTCCAAGCAGGCGGAGTTTCAACCCACCTTCCCGGTGCCAAGGGAGGTGATTGGCGTTTCTATAAAATTTTTACTCCGAAAAAACCACATAAGGTATTTGGCAAGCCGGAGGTGGTTATTGAAACTTTCATTCAGCCGGCGGGCTCTAACAATCCTTTAATACAGCGGTATTACGGTGAGTATATATATTTTGGTACAGGAGATCGTGAACATCCTTCCAAGCTTACTACTAATGGTGCTAGTGATACAGTAAATCCTGATGATCAGGATAGATTTTATGCGGTGAAGAACTACTGGAACAATGTGAGTGCCGATGAAAATACGCTCAGAGACGTCACTGATGATCAGGTCTCATCGCCAGATCTGTCAAAATTTGAAAACCGTGGCTGGTTTATCAGGCTAAAAAATAATGGAGAGAAGGCTGTGTCGACTCCTCTTGCATACAGAGGAATGTTGTTTTTTACCACTTATACGCCCCCAGAAGATCCTCATTTTTCAGCAATACCAGCCGATCCAGATAATGGAGAAAGCGCAATCCCTTCAAACCAAGTTAGCACGGATCTTTGTTCGGGCTCAAATACATTAGGTACCGCAAGGCTTTATGCCGTTAACTATAAAACAGGTGCCGCTATTCTCGATTTAAGTGTGAAAGGACTTGATAAGGATGGGAAGGAAACTTCTGATACTGCAAAGATAACGGGATTATCAACATCCGACAGAAGTCTTGATGTGGGTAAGGGGATTCCTGGGTCACCTCAGCTAATATTCCCAAGCAGCGGTGGAACCAAGCTGGTCGTAACGTCCGGAGATGATATTTATACAATGGATCTCGAAGGGCCTGACATGATCCTTTATTATTGGAGAGAGAAAAAATAGAGTTGTTTTTATAAATTTCAAAAATTTAGCTGATAAAATAAAAAATGAAATATAGGGAACCAGGCTATTTGCCTGGTTCTCACTTTTATGGGTAGTTGCTTGAACCATTGTCTGGATAGAACAGCTTGGCGCACATGATTCTATCCATAGAATCTGTGGGACTATACTTTCACCTATCCACCATTACAGGGAATCTGCCTGATCAAACCCGCTTACTTCTATATTTCTGACAAATCATTTACTGCACTGCGGACATTATACTTGCCCGTTACATTTTATCAGTTTAGTCTTGGGCAAAAATGAATTATTAAGTTAATATTGATGAGGTCGAAGAAGTCCGATTCTCGTCATTACGGTGCAGGCCGAAATCCAGAAGTATCTGAAAATACAAGGATGCCGGATCAAGTCCGGCATGACGCTGATGTTATTTTCTGGCTATTTGTGCGCTCATCAATTTTTAATAGGTGGTAAGCCAATGCGATGGTAACCGGATTCACATGCTTTTTAAATTATACAACTTGGTAAAACATCAGTGCATTGTTTTTTACGAACAATATGAACACCGAAAATATGGCTACTAAAAGTAAACCAAGAAATATTTCTTATATCAAGAATAGGATACTAAAGCTTCTATTCGCGTCTTTTCTGTCCCTTATAATACTATCTTCACTACTAATCATTTTTATAAGTATACCCAGGATTCAGCTTGCCGTTGCAAACAGAATTTCAGCCCAATATGGTTTGGCTCTGACTTCCTTCAGATTTAATCTGCATCCGGGCCTGAAATATTTGACCATTCAATTCTCAGACATCAAAGGTTTGAACTCATCAAATGATGTTAAATTGGGGGTCAAGTCATGCAGGTATTCACTTAATTATTCTGATCTGATGTCTGCCACTTTTTATCCTGAAATACTTGAAATTATAGAACCAGACATATCTTTATCAGGGGCAGAAAAAGATGATAGTCCAGGTGGATTAAAAAACTCTGTTGCCGGATTATATGCTTTTCTTGATAGTGGGCTGCCCGAGACCATCAAATCCTTTTCAATTAAAAAAGGGGCGGTTTTTTTAGATGGTATTACCGTTGAAAATTTCAATGCAAGTCTTTTAAGAAAGCCAGAAGATATTAAGAAGGCAAACTTCAGCCTTGATTTCTATGTCAGGGACAAGAATAATCGATTCCCTTTTAAAGCAGGAGGGCTGTTCGCGTATAATGCCGCAGGGCTTGATTTTGTAAAAATAGGTTCATCATTTGATTCTGTTCCTGTTTCAACAGTGCCTTGGCCTGAAAGTTTCAGAGGGATTTCCGGCGTATTTTCCTCAAAAGGCATTAATATTGAATGGCATAAGGGGGGGGCGGTTTTGGCAAGCGGAAGTATTCATTTGCCCGAAGCCGGTTTTATGCTGGACGCCTATAACGAACTTAAGTCCTATAATCTTTCCGGGACTGATATAAAATTTGAGGCCGAGTTTTTGAAATCAGCGCTGGATATCAGGGCTTTCGAAATAAAAGGCGATGATTTTTCACTATCTTCCTCTTGTTATATCCCTTTTGACAATGGGGCAAATGGAATGAGCCTTTCGGTAAGAAGTTCCATGATGCCAATGTCAAGGTTCAAGGCTCTTTATCCGGCGCCTGTAACGCCAACGTGGATTGCTAAAAGGCTGTTGCCTCTGTTTTCGGGCGGTAATGCGAAACTTAGCAATCTGCTTATCCAGGGCCCTTTTGACCGAATAATCGGCCTGGATAAAAAAGAAAATTCCTCGTCCCTTCTTTTGGATATTGATATTGACTCTATAGATATTGCTGATTTTGGAGGGTCTATCGAATCCAAATCAGTTTCCGCGAATGTGCTTCTTGATAAGGGCAGACTTGTGGTTTCAGGGGTAAAAGGCAGAATTGGCAATTCTGTGATCAGGGATGCTGTTTATGACTATGTGGATACTTATGCTGACAAAAGTATTGAAAACTGGTCAATAAGTGGAACTTTTTCAATTCCGGATCTTCATGCGATATCTGAATCAGGCATATCTCCAAAAATTGTAAGGGACACAGCCATTGATATTGAAGGCGCTGAAGGTGTTCTTGATGGGAATATAAGGTTCTCATATCATCCTGACTGGAAGTTCATAAGTATCACTGGCGGTAAAATATCTTCAAATGAGATTGGCTTTTTCCATCCCATGATGGAATCGCCTATAAAGATGGATAATCTGAATGTCGAGTTTGATGATAAAGGGGTGGCTAAGCTTGGGTTTTCAGCAAACTGGAGAAATTCTGTCGGAGACATTAAAGGTACGTTGGACATCTTCAAAGGAAATTTAAAAATTGCCGGGAATGCAATGGTCGATGCTTTCGACATATCAGACATATTGAAGAATAAATCAGGAGGTTCTTCCGATATAATATTTAAGGGGAAACAAAAGACTGATTTTAAGATTTCAGCCTCAAACTGGCAAATGAAGGTAGCTTTCAATTCAAGTCTTCAAGGCTTCTCAGGCAAATTTGGTGGATTTGTTCTTCCTTCACTTGGGAATGATTCCTCTTTGAAAATTGGTTTGTCTCAACCAAGAGCAAATCTATGGAAACTGGATAATTTTGATTTTTTACTTGGAAGTGGCCGGTTGTCAGCTTCTGTTCCGGTAGGCCTTGGTAGTCTGCATCAGTTTTCATTCTCTCTCAGAAATTTTGATATTGGAAAACTCGGGGTTTATCATGGGGAAACCGGACTTTCGTTTTCTGGCAATCTTGATGGCGACATACTCATCAAAAGACTCGCTTACGGTGGTTTTTATCCGGGCGTTTTTGGAGAGATGCGCGCAACTGATACCGGAATCAAAATGCCTGGATTACCTCTGGTAAAAAAAGGGAATGGGAGAGTCATCTTCAGCGGGCAGAGAATTTATTCTGAAAGTCTCAAGTTTGGTGTTGGTGACACCTCTCTTGATATTTTTGCAGATCTGATGGGATGGAAGGGGCTGAAAGGCAAAATTGGGATAAAAGCCAGGGACCTTGTTCTTCCCCCATCTGATGACGATAAAGAATCCGAAGATTTTGTGCCTGTTTTTGATGGTGATTTTGCGATGAATTCGGATCTTGATGTGGGTATTGATATAGAATCAGGGATTACCCCATCAAAAATGAGATTTGGCAGAACCACGGCAACATGTCTTTTTAAAAATGGCCGTTTTGATATCAAAGACGGTAAAATGAGGATGCCTGGTGGGGAAATCCGTTTCAGGCTCATGCAACCAGAAGATAATAAAAACTCAATTTTGGCAAGGGCTTATGTAAATCTTGATAAACAGAAGCTAACGGATACTTTCGCTTATATAGGCGAGGAAAAAAATATCTCTAAAATTGATGGTGCAGTCTTTTCAACCGA
Organism: Desulforegula conservatrix Mb1Pa; assembly: GCF_000426225.1. Classification (NCBI taxonomy): domain Bacteria; kingdom Pseudomonadati; phylum Thermodesulfobacteriota; class Desulfobacteria; order Desulfobacterales; family Desulforegulaceae; genus Desulforegula; species Desulforegula conservatrix. The sequence goes on along the minus strand of NZ_AUEY01000006.1, from coordinate 6,785 downwards.
TGCCTATATCTACTGTTCCGGCAAAAATAAAAATGAGTTTATTTCAAGCCTTGGTGGATATATTCACTGCAATGTTGAAGACGGTATAATAAGAAAGTCGTCTGTTATTTTTTCTATTCTTAGCATGCTCAACCTTGAAAAATTTCTTCATGAGAGACCCGAAGGTGTCTCAAAAGAAGGGTTTTATTTTAGCAATCTTGATGCAGGATTTAAAATAAAGGATGGGGTTTTATCCACGCATGATCTTGTCATAAAGAGTCCGATAATAAATATAGGCGCTACAGGGGATATTGACCTGAATAACAAAAACCTTGACCTGGATATGGTTGCTGCCCCGCTCGTTACTATTGACAGTTTTATAAGCAATCTCCCATTTGTGGGTTATATTCTGACCGGAAACGATAGGGCTCTGATTTCATATTATTTTAAGGTGAAAGGTCCCATAGGGTCTCCTGAAACAAACTATATACCACTTAAGAATATCCCCAAAAGCATTCTTGGATATCTGCAGCGCATATTCATGACCCCTGGCAGAATACCTGAAGAAATAAGTGATATGAAGGGTTTGATTCTTGAGAGGGAGTGAGTTTTTTACTCGGATATTAAATAAATGACAAAGTCGCAAAAAGTCCGATTTCCGTCATTCCGGTGCAGGTCGGAATCCATAAGTGGCTGAAATTACAGGGTGCCGGATCAGGTCCGGCATGACGCTTAAGCCATTTTTAGATTTTTTGCGAGTCCATCATAATTGATGTTGGTTTAGGCGCGGGTTTCTGAATATACCCGCACCTGGTTTTCTGGCTTAGAATCCTTGGGAGAAACCTTTAGTGATTCTATAGGAGAGCTTTCCTTGCCTGCTCTCCTGTCTCATAGATATGGGGGGCAAGATTCCTTTTTATCAGGGCATCTCCCAATTTAAGTCTAATGAAGGCACTTGTCGTGTATCTTGTTGTGCTGATGTAGTATTTTTCAACAAGTGCCTTAACCATTTCCGTATATTCATCTATCAGATCAGGATTAATAAAAAAATTGTCATAATTGACAATCGTATAGACTTTTTTACCAATTGGCGCCAGTATGTCGGTTACAAATTTTACTATCTCTGCAATGTCCTCGGATGTTTTTACCGAATATCCTTCAAAATTTACGAAGAAGATATTTTGCGCCTTATCATAGGAAATCCTTTCACTAAGTGGAACTGTCAGCAGATCTTCTTTCAGATTCATGGAGGATTCCATAAAAATTCTTGAATCCATGAGTTTGGGAGGCTTGTTCATTACAGGTTTGAAATCCATCTGCTCAAGGATGTCTTTTTCAAGATCAATCCCAGGAGCAATTTCTATCAGCTCCAATCCTTCGGGAATGAGTCTGAAAACGCACCTTTCGGTTACGTATAGTACATCAAGACCCTTTGATGCTGCATATGCGCCACTGAAAGTGATCTGTTCCACCTGATTGAGGAATTTTTTAGATTTTCCTTCCTTGATTATTTTTAGATTTCCGTTTTCTATCCCTATTTCAAGCCCTCCAGCGGTAAATGTCCCTGTGAATACAACTCTTTTGGAGTTTTGGCTTATGTTTATGAACCCCCCGCAGCCAGTGAAGTTTCGGCCAAATTTACTGACGTTAAGATTCCCCTGTCTGTCTGCCTGGGCGAGTCCGAGAAAAGCGATATCAAGCCCGCCTCCGTCATAAAAATCAAATTGAGAAGGCTGATCAATTATTGCTTCGGTGTTGGCCGCAGTGCCAAAATTGGTTCCTCCTGACGGGACACCACCAATAACTCCCGGTTCTGCGGTTAGAGTCAGATACTCTATAATCTTTTCTTCATTGGCTACTATGGCTATTCCTTCAGGCATGCCTATGCCAAGATTTACTACGCTGTTAGGTTTAAGCTCAAAGGCGGCCCTTCTGGCGATTATTTTTCTCTCGTTCATTTCAAGAGCAGCAATACTTCTCATGGGGATTCTTATTTCGCCTGAAAATGAAGGATTATACTGCTCGACAAATGTCTGCCAATGGTTTTCAGGTTTTGCAACAACAATGCAGTCAACAAGAATGCCAGGTATTTTGACGTCTTTTGATTTTAGTGTTCCTTTTTCGGCAATTCTTTCAACCTGGACAATAACAACGCCTCCGGAGTTTTTGGTGGCCATGGCCATCTGCATTGTATCAAGGATGAGAGCCTCCTTTTCCATTGTAACATTGCCGTCTGTATCTGCTGTGGTTCCCCTCAGAATCGCCACATTAATGGGAAAGGTTTTGTAAGCAAGGTATTCTTTCCCATCAAAATTGATAAGTTCAACAATATCATCTTTTGTAATATCGTTGACCTTGCCTCCTCCATTTCTCGGATCTATATAAGTTCCAATGCCTACAGATGAAATTGTTCTTGGGTTTTTTGCCGCTATATCCCTATACATATGGGATATAACTCCCTGGGGTAAATTATAAGCCTCTATTTTTGAGTCGAGTGCAAGTTCCTGGAGTTTAGGAGCCAGCCCCCAGTGACCTCCAATGACTTTTTTCAGAAGGCCGGCCATCCCAAGTCTGTTTACTCCTTTTTCGCCCTTGGAGCCTATTCCTGCCGTATAAACCAGAGTGAGATCGTTTGGCGTTGTTGAACTGATGAACTGGTTTTCTATGGCTTTCAGAATTTCTTCTGGTACGCCTGTTCCCACAAACCCTCCCACCACAACCGTGTCTCCGCTGTGTATGACGCGGATGGCTTCTTCTGCAGAGACAATCTTGCCTTTTTTTATTCCGCTTGTTGAAAATGACAGTATGGGATGCTTGATGGTGCTTTTTTCGGTATCGGTCATGGTTCCCCCCTGATTTATGACAAGAAAATTTGGATGGCTTTTTGTGGTTTTTAGATTAAGTTTGACAAGGTCGCAAAAAATCCGGTTCCCGTCTTTCCGGCGCAGGCCGGAATACAGAACTGTCTGAAAATACAAAGATGCCGGATCAAGTCCGGCATGACGCCGTTGCCTTTTTTTGAGTTTTTTCGACGCCATAAAGTTTGGCGATCTCGCAAAAAGGCAAAAAGAACGCTGGTGTCATGCCTGGCTTTTTGGGAAATTATAGATCATCAGTATTGTAATCGCAATTCTTATATTCAGGTTGCATAGAGGGGGGGGCTATAATAACAAGTGCTTGTCTTTATAGGAATAATTATCTATAAACAAGTAGCCTGCAAATTCTGGTGATCTTAAGCAATTAGGTATTATTCGCTCATGCATGAAACTGCTGAGATGATACAAATATCAGTAATATTGTTAATTATCCAAATGCCATTGGAGCTACCACGCGTGCCGGATCAATTCCCTGGGCAATAGGTCGGGCTTATGATCAAAAGAGGGTTAAAATCATAAACCCGCTTTTTTGTTGAAAAATTTTGACTTTATTCCTTTTTTGATTCAAAAAAGTCGTGACCAAGGCTTAAATCAACTCAAAAACAATTGCTATTTAAGGACACTTTCATATGTCAGAAAACATATTTATCAAGAATATACCTTTTTCAGAGACCGTTGATCTGAAAGAACTTGTTAATTACGAAAGCGGCCGGGTGGTAAGCAGAACTCTTGCGCAGAAGCAAGGAGTAGGAATTACTCTTTTTGCATTCGATAAAGGCGAGGAAATCAGCACCCATACAGCTCCTGGTGATGCGATGGTTGTTGTGCTTGATGGAAAAACCAGAATTACCATTGGTGATAAAGTGCTTGAAGCTGTGGCCGGCCAGACTGTTGTGATGCCTGCAAATACGCCCCACGCTCTTGAAGCTCTTGAACCTTTTAAAATGCTTCTGGTTGTCGTAAAGCCTTAGTCTTTTTATATTTTTGGCAAGATCGCAAAAAAGTCCGAATCCCGTCATTCCAGCGAAGGCCGGAATCCAGAAGTATCTGAATAATACACAGATACAGGATCAAGGCACCCATGAGGCTGATGCCTTTTCTGCCTTTTTGCGCGACCATCAATTTTGATGTCTTTTAGTGTTGAGTTTGGATCATTATGGCTTCTCAGATTAAAAAAACTGTTCTTGTGGCATCTCCTAGTCCGGACGTGAATAAAGCTGTTGTTAAATGTCTTGGTGATGAATCATATCAGATAGATATTGCCATCGAGAAGGACGCTTTACTCGATATGTGCAGGCGTAAACGCTATGAGTTTACGGTTGTTGATCTGGGATTTCTTGAATCTGAAGTGCATCATGATGATGAGGCTGAAGATTACCAGGAAGTGCTTAAAGGCTTTTTTACCGAATTTCCTGCAATGGACGTAATCGTCATGACTCCTTCCGAAAAGACCAGGGGGGCTGTCTACTGCGTCAAGGCTGGCGCAAGCGATTATGTCACATATCCTGTAAACCCTTCTGAAATGAGATTTATAATTGAAAGGGTTCAGGAGCGAAGGCGAAGGCAGCATGAGCTTGTTTATTTGCGTGACAAGGCAAGGGAGACAGGGGACAGGATAGTCTTGTCCGAATCCAAAAGCCAGCTAATGCACGAGGTTTTTGAGAAGATCCAGTCTGTCGCAGAAACCAGAACAACTGTTATGCTATACGGTGAGACAGGTACTGGTAAATCGGTGATTGCCGGTCTGATTCATAATCATAGCAATCGTAAGGATCGACAGTTCATAAGCGTTCACTGTGGAGCCATTCCGGATACACTTATCGAAAGCGAGCTTTTTGGTCATGAAAAGGGTGCTTTTACAGGTGCCGTAAAAAGAAAGATGGGTAAGTTTGAGATTGCACATAATGGTACTATTTTTCTTGATGAAATCGGAACTATTACTCCGGCTGTTCAAATCAAGCTCTTGCAGGTACTCCAGGAAAAACGGTTTCATAGAGTTGGGGGTGAATCAGAAATTCAGGCTGATGTAAGGATAATTGCGGCAACTAATAATGATCTCTCACAAATGGTTGAAGATGGCTTATTCAGAGAGGATCTTTATTATCGCCTGAGCGTTTTTCCAATAGAGGTTCCGCCTTTAAGATTAAGAACCGAAGATATTGGCACTCTTTCTATTCTTTTTATTAATAATTTAAATGGTTTGTACGGAAAAAGCATCGAGGGCTTGCATCCTGATGTGATCGAGGCTTTTTATGCGTATGCGTGGCCAGGAAATATTCGTGAGCTTGAGAATCTGATTGAGAGGGCCTATATCCTTGAATCTTCCAAACTTTTGCGCCCAGAGAGTTTTCCAGCCGATCTGTTTACTGGAACCAGGCGTACTATCATGCGAGAGCTTGTGGCAGAAACAAGGGCATTGAACGAAGTAAGAAAAAAAGCTGTTGAGGAAACAGAAATAAGATACTTGAAGGATCTGCTCGCAACATGCAACGGCAGAATATCACAATCTGCCGAAACAGCAGGAATTACAACACGGCAACTTCATAAGCTTCTTTCAAAATACAAGATTCAAAAAAAAGACTTCAGACGTAAGTAGTTAAAAGTGATGTACTCTTAAAGAGCCGAAATAAGGACGTCTGCGTCATGTCTGGCTTGATACTGCAAGTTGATTCTTGATCTCTGCCCACTGGAATGATGAAAATCTGGCTTTTTGCGGCCTTGTTAAATCTGCCTTGATTCTTTAATGTACGGTTTAGTGTGCTTTGTTGGTTATAAAGAGAACTCTTGGTTCTTGTTTTATAAATAGGAACTATAGGTTCTTGTTTATCTGTTTGGCATGGCTTGCCAGTAATTTAAAATATGAAAAAACCAAATAATAAGCCACTTTAGTCCATAAAGTTTTAGTGCAAAGCAGCGCCTTTTAAGGTCGGCTATATGAATCTTTTGAATAGAATGTGAATTGTGAATTCTGTTTACTTGTACGAGAGCTGTTATTTGAAAGGCGTTAACCTTTGCAGCAATACGTTCTTCCAAATATTTTTTCGTAAAATATTAGGTGCAGCTATGTCTATTCTTTTGATTCACAAGGATCGGCCAGCTAAAAATACTTCATTTATAATTTTTTTATTTAAAAAATAGTGGTGCTGGCACGATACTTGAAAGCAATATAGCGCGAAAAGAAACTGACCCTAAAAGCAAAGTGCCGATATGTGTGACTGCAAAAAAAAAAATGACATAAAAATAAACGGCATTATACTGGCATGTGATTGGGATAAATATGGCAATCCAGTAGGATTAAAACTGTATGCCACTGATGAAACAGAATATCATATTAATTTTGATAAAAAGTTTCTTGATTTTTTAAAAAAACCAGTGGTAGTAACAGCCGCCGAACTAAATGAATCAAAAGGCATTTATAGGTTGATAAATCCAATTTCGGTTCAGATGTATTAGAAACATAGATTCGGAATAAATCCGATTCTGATATTAATAAAACCAATTTAAAATTGTCTAAGAAAGGGAAAGAAATGAAAAAGATCAGTGCATTTGTTGTAGCAGCTGTTTGTTTTGTAGCAGTAACTTCAGTTGCTTTTGTTGGTTGTGATGCACCGAAAAAAGATGCGGCAAAGAAAGAGGAAGCTCCTGCTGCTTCTTCAGCTCCAGCACCTGCAGCTCCAGCACCTACCCCAGCCCCAGAAGCTCCCAAGAACTAATTCTTGAAGCGATATAATCTCATATAAATAAATTATTCTATAAAGAGGAATAAAATGAAAAAGATCAGCGCAGTTCTTGTAGCAGCAGCTTGCATGTTCGTAATGACCGCTTCAGCTTTCGCTTCAGATGCTCCTAAGGCAGATGCAAAGAAAGATGCAGCAAAGAAAGAAGAAAAGAAAGAAGGCGAAGTAAAGCCAGTAGATCCAGCAGCACCTG